>CAIVXW010000167.1 GCA_903910005.1 uncultured Methylococcaceae bacterium | reverse complement strand
TTGCCGCAGACTATTCCCTCTTGACACCGTTTGCAGGTTCTGCTGTTGCGAATTGCTGTTGAGTTTCTTCATGAACTCACTGAGAGGTAGGGAGCGCGTGTCCGGAGACCAACTGAGTGATATTCGGCGCGCCCAACTGTTCCAAACGGCCGCGCGCCTCTTCCAGGTTGCCATCGAGCGCGTAGGCTGCGGCGACCATGGTGATATAGTCTTCTTTGTGTTGCGTGCTGAGATCCGAGAGGTCCGTGTTGAAGTAGTCCACCGGCCAGAGGACCCAGCCGATGAGCAGGCCGAGGATGAGGCCGGCCAAAATACCGCCCTGGCGTCTGCCATCAAGTTGTCACGTGCCGGCTTGAAGGATGACCAGAAAACCATCGGGGCATTTTTGTTTGCAGGCCCTACCGGCGTGGGTAAAACCGAGGTTTGCCGACAACTGGCCAAGGTGCTGGGTATCGAATTGATCCGGTTTGACATGTCCGAGTATATGGAACGACACACGGTATCCCGTCTTATCGGTGCCCCGCCGGGTTATGTAGGTTTTGATCAGGGGGGGTTACTCACGGAGGCAGTCAACAAGCAACCCCATGCGGTATTGTTGCTGGATGAAATAGAAAAGGCCCATCCTGACGTATTCAACCTGCTGTTACAGGTCATGGATCATGGCACCTTGACGGACAATAATGGCCGCAAGGCGGATTTCCGCAATATCATACTCATCATGACTACCAACGCCGGCGTCAGTGAAAGTAGCCGTCCGTCCATTGGTTTTACCCGGCAGGATCACTCCACGGACAATCTGAAGGCGATCGAACGCCTGTTTACGCCGGAATTCAGAAACCGGCTGGATGCCATTATTCAGTTCAGGTCGCTGACACTGGAGATCATTACCCAGGTCGTCGACAAATTCATCTTTGAACTGGAAAACCAGTTGGCAGAAAAGAAGGTTGCCCTTATTTTGAGTCCGGAAGCGCGTTTGTGGCTGGCTGAACGGGGTTTTGACCCCGTAATGGGGGCACGCCCCATGGCCCGAATACTTCAGGAAACCATCAAAAAACCGCTGGCGGAGGAAATCCTGTTCGGGAGACTGACGGACGGCGGGACGGTCACCGTTGTCGTGACCGGGGATGATCGGCTGGAATTTGAAATGGACGCTGTCAGTGCAGTGTGTGAATCGGCAGCGTAATCAGCGCTGCCGAAAGGTAATGCGACCTTTGGTAAGGTCGTAGGGTGTCATCTCAACCTTGACCCGGTCACCGGTCAAAATCCGTATGTAATGTTTGCGCATTTTGCCGGATATATGGGCCGTAATGATGTGGCCATTATCCAGTTGAACGCGAAACGTGGTATTGGGCAAAGTTTCGACCACTTTGCCCTCCATTTCGATGTGATCCTCTTTCGACATAAACCTCTCTCGCCGGGTTAAAGCCCGAGATGATAACACAACGGGGTCGTTCGTTGTGGCTTAATTGTCAGGGCAGGGAATGTTATCGGGGAGCCATCGCTTGCCGTGACAACTCCGTGATTTTCTCAGTGGGCCAACGGACGGTTGGCTTATGCTTAACTGATGCCGTATTTCTGCATCCGGTACAACAGGGTGTCGCGGGTAATACCCAGCAGTCGTGCCGAGCGGGTTCTGTTACCCTGGGTGCGGGTGAGTGCCTGACGAATCAGGTCCATTTCCAGTTTATCCAGTTCCAGCCCAAACTCCGGCAAGGCAAATACCGGCTTGTCCGTACCGGTTTGGTTGAGCAACTCGCCTGGCAGGTTGGCATCCTCTATGACGCGCCCCGCCAGCAGGATCGAAAGCCGCTCACACACATTGCGTAATTCCCTGACGTTGCCGGGCCAGGGGTACTGGCTCAGACGAATCAGGGCACTGCGACTGAATGTGGCGGGTGACTTGCGATATTCCGCTGCGAAGTGCTGCATGAAATGACTCAGCAGCAGTTGTATATCACCGATCCTGTCCCGCAACGGTGGAATTTCCAGCGGAACCACGTTGAGGCGGTAATACAGATCCTTGCGAAACTCGCCCCGCCCGATCTTTTGGTGCAGACTGGCGTTGGTTGCCGCAATAACCCGCACATCGACAAATTGAACCTGGGTCTCCCCGACTGGCTGGATTTCGCCGGATTCCAGAAACCGGAGTAATTTGGCCTGGAGGGTCAGGGGTAGCGAATCCACTTCGTCCAGGAACAGGGTGCCCCCGTGTGCAGCCTGAAACCGGCCAATCTGGTGACTGACAGCACCGGTGAAAGCCCCCTTGCGGTGGCCGAATAATTCGGACTCAGCCAGTGCTTCCGGCAGGGCGGCGCAATTCAGGGTAATGAAGGGTTTGTCGGCACGCGGACTGTGTCGTTGCAGGGCATTGGCCAGAACCTCCTTGCCCGTGCCCGTTTCTCCGGTTATCAACACGGTTACATCGGTTGCCGCCACCATTTTGGCACTGCGTAGCAGTGACTCGAAGTTGGGCGACTGACCAATCATATTTTCAAACATAACAATAAGCCTCTACGATTTTTATCTTATAAAGTGCCCAGGGAGTGGCGCACCATGGGATTGATCCAGGGAAATGCCGCCAGGATGGCCAAAATGATCATGAAAACCCCGGCGACCTGACGGAATCGCCGCAGGTTTGACAGCCGGATCATCCAGGAGGTCATGACTCCGACCCCAACGGCAGCGGGTACGGTACCCAGGCCAAATGCCAGCATGGTCAGGGTTCCGCGCAGGGCATCGCCGGTAGTGGCTGCCAGGGCCAGAGCCGTGTAGACCAGACCGCAGGGCAGCCAGCCCCATACCATGCCAAACACGTATGCCTTCGGCAAGGTTTCCACCGGAATCAGACGCCGACCGTGGGGTTCAAGCCGCCGCCAGATCACTATCCCCGCCTTTTCAATGTAGGCAAAACGGGGAAACCAGCCCGCCAGATGCAGGCCGGCACCGGTCATGATGAGGGCCGACACCACCTGCAGGATCCGATGCCCGTGGCCTTCACCAAAGGGCAGACTCAATACATGCTCCGCCGTACCGGCCAGCATGCCACCCAGCGAATAACTGGTGATTCGTCCCAGGTTGTAACACAACACGAACGCGGATAGCGTTGATTTTTGCTCCCGTATCTCGCGCCGGAGACTGAGGGTGAGGGAACCGATAATGGAACCACACATCCCCAGACAATGCAGGCTGCTGAACAGCCCCATGATGAGAGCGACCAGATAGGACGTGCTGATGGCGGCGTCAAGATCGTGCATGGGGGCGCATTCTAGCACGTTTCCCGAAGGCCTTTGGTACTGAATGAGCGAGTCATTGCACCAGGGCCAGCAAAACACCGGCGGCAACGGCAGACCCGATCACCCCGGCCACATTAGGCCCCATGGCGTGCATCAGCAGAAAATTGTGCGGATTGCTCTCCTGGCCGATTTTGTTGGCGACCCGGGCCGACATGGG
>CAIVXW010000166.1 GCA_903910005.1 uncultured Methylococcaceae bacterium | reverse complement strand
CGCAAAGCCCAGTCGCACGTACATGCCGGAGGAATAATACTTGACCGGTGTTTCCAGAAACGATTCGATTTCAGCAAATTCGACGATTTGCTCCAGCTTGCGCCGAATTTCCGCCTTGCCCATGCCCAGCATGGCACCGTTGAAGTAAATGTTTTCCCGGCCACTCAGTTCAGGATGGAATCCGGTACCGACTTCCAGCAAACTGGCCAGACGTCCCCGCATCCGGATGCGTCCCCGGGTTGGCTCATGGATGCGTGACAGGAGTTTAAGCAGGGTGGATTTACCGGCCCCGTTGCGCCCGATAATGCCGACCTTTTCGCCGGCCTCAATATGAAAATCAATATCCTGCAGTGCCCAGAACCCAGTCGCATCACGGGTTGCTCCAACCGGAGCGCGTGAACCCAGCCAGCCGGTCAGGGTATCACGCAAGGTGCGATAGCCGGTGCGACCCGGGGCGGAATCAAAGCGTTTGGCAAGCTGTTCTACGGTAATGGCCACGGTTATCAAAGCAATTCGGACAGGGAACGTTCAATGCGACGGAAATAGAGGATTCCACTCACGGACAACACCAGCATGACGGCCAGCGACAGGCTGATGTCGTGCAGTAGATGCGGCATCAGTCGGCCTGATACCGACCAGCGGAATCCCTCAATGATGCCCACCAGCGGATTCAGTGCATACCACGACCGCCACTCGGGCGGCACCAGGCTGCTGTCATAACCGACCGGGGAGAGATACAGCCCGATTTGCACGCTGAATGGAATGATGTAGCGAAAATCCCTGTACTGCACGCTCAGGGCGGAAATCCACAATCCTGCCGCCAAGGCCAGCACAAACGCCATGAGCATGAACAGCGGCAATGCGGCAATTTGCCAGCCCGGCAGATACCGGTACCAGGCCAGCAACAGGACAAGTATGCTAAGTGCGGCCAGAAAATCGACAAAACTGACCACCACCGCACTGGTGGGAACGATCATCCTGGGAAAATAAATTTTGTTGATGATGGATTCCTTGTTGACCAGACTGTTGCCAGCATCGGCAAAAGCCTGGGCAAAAAACAGCCAGGGAAGCAGGGCACTGTAAACCAGCACCGGATAGGGAATACCCTGTGACGGCAAACCGGCAAAGCGGTTGAAGACCAGGGTCAGAATCAGCATGGTCAGGAACGGCCGTAACAGAGCCCAGGCAAAGCCGATGCTCAGGTTTTTGTAGCGGATCAATACGTCCCGCCAGGCCATGAAATAAAACAACTCCCGGTATTGCCACAAATCCCGCCAGTAATGGCGGACTGCCCGCCGGGGTTCTATGATGATTTCCTGGGATGAGGACATGATGGCTGCCGTGACATGAATGCGGTAATGGAGGGCCGACCCGAACCCGTTGGTGATCGTATAATGCCTGTCACCAAACCCGAGCCTGAAGCCGGGAGTATGGCGGCTTTTCGCCATCGTGACAATTCCGGAAAATTGATCCCATGCACACCCCCTCCCAACCCCCATTCTCGATCGCCGCCGCCATCGCAGCGGCCCTGCGGCAGCTTGTACCGGGCAGCGAAACGCCCCGACTGGATGCCGAGCTGTTGCTGGGGTTCACCCTGGAGAAGCCGCGCACCTGGCTCAGAGCCTGGCCGGAACGACTGTTGACGGATGAGCAGGCTGTCCGTTTTTTCAGCCAGGTGGAACAGCGGGCTTTGGGGGTTCCGCTGGCCTATCTTGTCGGCGAGAAGGAATTCTGGTCCAGACGGTTCGTCGTGGGGCCGGGCGTGTTGATTCCTCGCCCGGATACGGAGACCCTGATTGAACAGGCCCTCAGCCTTATTGCGCCTGACCGGCCTGCCGCAGTGCTTGATCTCGGCACCGGCAGCGGGATCATCGCCGTGACGCTGGCCGCTGAAAGACCGCTGGCCCGGGTGCTGGCGGTGGATCGCTCACCTGCGGCCCTGGAAATGGCCCGAATCAATGTGCAACAGCATCAGACTACCCATGTCGAATTACGCCAAAGCGACTGGTTTTCCGCAATTACCCCGACCGAGGTTTTCGACCTGGTGGTCAGCAATCCGCCTTACCTGCGCGAAGACGATCCCCACCTGCAGGACGACGGCATTCGCTACGAACCCCGCGCCGCCCTGGTAGCCGGTCGCTCCGGGCTGGACGACATCGCCATCATCAGTCGCGATGCCCGCCGTCACCTGGGTTCAGGCGGATTCCTGCTACTGGAACACGGCTACGATCAGGCCGCCGCCACCGGTCAGTGGCTGGAACGGCAGGGCTATCTCGATATCCGGCATTACCCGGATCTACAGGGTCATTGCCGGGTCACCCGGGGTCGCCAGCCCTGAAGCAAAGCCCCCTCCGCAACCCGGACTACAGCCGCTGCAATACCGTATTGAAGATCACGGGTTGCAGCCGGTCGGCCTCGGCCAGCATCCCCGCCAGTTGGCCCAGACAGGTGCTTACAAAAGCCTGATCCTTCAGGTTTTTGGTGTTGACCCTGACATTCAGTTCGGAACTGCGTAAGGCGGCGTAAGCCGTGAGGGCAGCGGCACCGGCGTCGGTTATCACCCCGGCATTGCCGTTAGCGGCAATCCATTCACTCAGACGTATGATCTCAAGACACAACCCGGCACAGGTGAGGGGCACGTCGGTTGCCGCCCTGAGGGCAGTCTGAATGACTTCCGAGCGATTTTGCCGTTCTGCTTCGCTGGCACGGGGCAAACGATACGCCGCCATAACCTGATCAAACACCGCGACATCGGCCTCCACCAGTTCCAGCAACCGGGTTCGCAAACCGGTGGCTGCGTCCAGGG
>CAIVXW010000165.1 GCA_903910005.1 uncultured Methylococcaceae bacterium | reverse complement strand
GCTTTATCACGGCAAGGTTCTGGCCGGATTTGCCGGTGCTACGGCCGATGCCTTCACGCTGTTTGAACGATTTGAAGGCCAATTGGAGAAACAGCGGGGCAACCTGACCCGGGCCGCCGTGGAAATGGTCAAGGATTGGCGCACCGACCGCATGCTGCGGCGACTCGAAGCCATGCTGGCCATTGCGGATGCCCATGCGTCCCTCATCATCTCCGGCAACGGCGATGTACTGGAGCCTGAAAACGGCCTGATTGCCATCGGTTCCGGTGGCCCCTTTGCCCAGTCGGCGGCCCGCGCCCTGCTGGACAACACCGAACTGTCGGCCCGTGACATCGTGGAGAAGTCGCTTCACATTGCCGCCGACATCTGCATCTACACCAACCGGAATCTGGTCGTGGAAGAACTGGATTTACTGACGGAATCGAACCAATGACCATGACACCCATGACGCCGCGAGAAATCGTCAACGAACTCGACAAACACATCATCGGCCAGGCCTCTGCCAAGCGGGCCGTGGCCATCGCCCTGCGTAACCGCTGGCGACGCAGCCAGGTCGACAGCAGCCTGCGGGACGAGATCACCCCCAAGAACATCCTGATGATAGGCCCCACCGGGGTCGGCAAAACCGAAATCGCCCGTCGTCTGGCCCGTCTGGCCAACGCCCCCTTCATCAAGGTGGAAGCCACCAAGTTTACCGAAGTTGGCTATGTGGGACGTGACGTGGAATCCATCATCCGTGACCTGGTGGATGCCGCCGTCAAGATGGCCCGGCAAACCGAAATGACCAAGGTACAAGGCAGGGCAGAACTCAATGCCGAGGAGCGGGTTCTGGACGTACTGATTCCGCCGCCTTCATCGGGGTGGTCTGATGAGGAGGGAACGTCCCCCCCGGAAGAATCCGCCGCCCGCCGCAAGTTTCGCCAGAAACTGAGGGACGGTGAACTGGACGACAAGGAGATCGAAATTGAGGTCAGTGCGGCCCCTATTGGCGTGGAAATCATGGCTCCTCCGGGCATGGAGGAAATGAGCAGCCAGTTGCAGGGGTTGTTCCAGAATCTGCACAGCAGCCGCACCCGCACCCGTAAAATCAGGGTCAAGGATGCCCTCAAGGTATTGCGGGAGGAGGAATCGGCCAAAATGCTGAATGAGGAAGACATCAAACTGCGAGCGATCGAATCGGTTGAGCAACACGGCATCGTTTTCATTGATGAAATCGACAAAATCTGCAAACGGGGTGAATACGGCGGCCCGGACGTATCGCGGGAAGGCGTGCAGCGTGACCTGTTGCCACTGGTGGAAGGCTGCACCGTCAGCACCAAATACGGCATGCTGAAAACCGACCACATCCTGTTTGTGGCCTCCGGTGCCTTTCATTTGTCCAAACCTTCTGACCTGATTCCGGAAATGCAGGGACGTTTTCCCATCCGGGTCGAACTGAATGCCCTGACGGTGGAGGATTTCGTCCGCATACTGACCGAACCCAACGCCTCACTGACCGAGCAATACACTGCCCTGCTGGCAACCGAGGGAGTCACCCTCCGGTTTGCTGAAGACGGCATTGCCCGGATTGCCGAAATCAGTTGGGAGGTCAACGAACGCACCGAGAACATCGGTGCCCGCAGGCTCCACACGGTACTGGAACGCCTGCTGGAAACCATCTCCTACCATGCCCCGGACGAACCGGGTACCACCCTGGTGGTTGATGCGGCCTATGTTGACCAACACCTGGGTGAACTGGCCCGCAACGAAGACCTGAGCCGTTACATCCTTTGACTGGATTCCCCTTGCCATGATGATTCCCGCCCCAACCGATGTCCGTTATCACCGTCAATCCCGTCTGCTTGAAGTAATTTTTGCAGGCGGTGTCCGCTTTGAATTACCGGCAGAATACCTCCGGGTCAATTCACCTTCGGCTGAAGTGCGCGGACACGGGCCGGGTCAGGGGGTTATACCCACCGGCAAGGAGACTGTCAGCATCGACGCAATCAAACCGGTAGGCCAGTATGCGATTAGCCTGGTTTTCAGCGACGGACACGATTCCGGTATTTACACCTGGGACTATCTCCATGAACTGGGCCTCAACCTGACACGACACTCCGATGACAAATAACACCACCCATTTTGGTTTCCGCAAGGTCGCCAGTGAAGACAAGGCCCGACTGGTTCGGGCCGTATTCGATTCGGTCGCCGACAAATACGATGTCATGAACGACCTGATGTCGCTCGGCATACACCGGCTGTGGAAACGCCTGGCACTACAACTCAGCCATGTCAGGCCGGGAGAGCAGGTACTCGACCTGGCCGGCGGCACCGGTGACATGACCCGGTTGTTTCATGAACGGGTTGGGACGCAAGGGTTGGTCGTGCTGTCCGACATCAATGCCGAAATGCTGAAACGGGGGCGGGATCGCCTGCTGGATGAGGGCGTAGTGGCGGGGGTTCATTATGCCCGGATTGATGCCGAAACCCTGCCGTTTCGTGATAACCAGTTTGATTGTGTCTGCATCGCCTTTGGCCTGCGTAACGTAACCCGCAAGGAAGACGCCCTGAAATCCATGTACCGGGTCTTGAAACCGGGCGGACGGGTCATCATTCTGGAGTTCTCCGCCGTACAGGGCGAATTATTGCGTAAAACCTATGATCTCTATTCCTTCAAGGTATTGCCCCTGATCGGAAAACTGGTTGCCAACGATGAAGACAGTTATCGCTATCTGGCTGAATCAATCCGCATGCACCCCAATCAGGATACCTTGAAACAAATGATGCAGGCAGCCGGTTTTGAGCGCAGCGAGTATTTCAACCTGACCCGGGGTGTCGTTGCCGTACACCGGGGCTACAAGGTTTAGGCGATGGCTGCGACTGACGACGTGCGACGGGGTTTACCGGCACTTTCTGACCATCCCGTACTGCTGACCCTCGGCCGGAATCTGGCTGAATACTGGCAGGAGGAAAGTCGGGAATTGCCGGCACCTGCCGAACTGGAGGCCTTCAGTGCGGAAGTTGCCCGCCTGCAGGTCGCTACCGACAACCTGGAGGCGCGAATCCTGCGATTGCAGCAACGATTCAGCCCACCTCCGTGCCATTAGAGAGAGGCCATCCATGAGTAATACGACACTACCGGAAGCAATCGAACTGGAGTATCAACGCATTCGGGACATACTGGCGCAAAGCGCAATTATTTTGCAGCAGCAGGCGGCCAATTGGGAAGCGATACAACAGGCGTCGGCAGACACCGACCACAAGTTTCAGGAGACCGACCGCCAGTTCAAGGAGACCGACCGCCAGTTCAAGGAGACCGACCGCAAGTTTAAGGAGACCGACCGTAAACTGGCCCGACTGGAAAACCTGTTCGAGACCCAGTGGGGTCGGCTGATGGAGTCTCTGGTAGACGGAGACCTGGTACCCATGCTGAGGCAACGTGGCATTCTGGTGACGGATACCACCTGTCGCCTGAGGGGACAGCGGGCCGATGGCGGCAATTTTGAATTTGACATCGTGGCGCACAATGGCCTGGATGTCGTCGTGATTGAGGTCAAAACCACCCTGCGTCCAGACGATATCAGGAAGTTTCTGTCGAAGCTTAAACATATCAAGCAATGGATTCCCCGCTATCAGGCAAACAGGCTGTACGGCGGAATGGCCTGGCTGACAACCACTGCCGGGGCCGACATCATGCTGCAAAACCGGGGTTTGTTCAGTATACGCGCAACCGGAAACTCCGCTTCGATACTCAACCCGTCCGATTTTTCTCCACGCACCTGGTAACAGGCCACACTAAATTCCGTGATGAAGTTCCATAACATACGCCGCATCCTGCACATTCATCGGGTTCTGGTTCGTCATGGTCTGGATCAATGGCTGTTTGATTCCAGTCGCTTGCGTCCCCTGCGCCACGTGTCCCGCTGGATACCCGGAGTCAAACCGGGTGGCGATACCACCCAGGCACTGGGCATCAGGATTCGTCTGGCCCTGGAAGAACTGGGTCCGGTTTTCGTCAAGTTCGGTCAAACCCTCTCCACCCGTCGTGACCTGTTGCCGGATGCGGTAGCCCTGGAACTGATCCGGTTGCAGGACAGGGTGCCCCCCTTTCCCGGACAGGAGGCCCGCAGCCTGGTGGAGCAAACGCTGGGGGCTTCGGTCGACACCCTGTTTGTCTGTTTTGATGAAACACCCCTGGCATCGGCTTCGGTCGCCCAGGTTCATCTGGCCCGCCTGCCGGATGGCGGGGAGGTTGTGGTCAAGGTGCTGCGTCCCGGCATCGAGCAGCAGATTCGTGAAGATGTCGCCCTGCTTTATGGCCTGGCCGACTGGATTCAGCGTTACTGGCGCGAGGCCTGGCGACTTCGTCTGCCGGAGGTGGTGGCAGAATTCGAGAAAACCATTCTGGATGAACTTGATCTGGTGCGGGAAGCCGCCAATGCCACCGAAATCCGCCGCCGCTTCGAGGCATCTGACATCCTGTATATCCCGCAGGTGTACTGGCCCTACACCCGCCGTAACCTGCTGGTGATGGAACGGGTATCGGGCATTCCCATCGGCGATGTCGACCGCCTGCGGCGGGAGGGTGTTGATCTCAAACTGCTGGCGGAACGGGGGGTGGAAATATTCTTTACCCAGGTTCTGCGCGACAACCTGTTTCATGCCGACATGCATCCCGGCAACATCTTTGCGACCCTGGATGCCCGCTACATTGCGGTCGATTTCGGCATCGTGGGCAGCATCTCCCGGCAGGATAAACACTACATCGCCGAAAATTTTCTGGCGTTCTTCAACCGGGATTATCGCCGGGTGGCGGAGATGCATATCGAATCCGGCTGGGTGCCGTCCGATACCCGGGTAGAGGAATTTGAATCGGCCATTCGCGCCGTGTGTGAGCCCATCTTCGAGAAACCCCTGAAGGACATTTCCTACGGTCATCTACTGCTGCGTCTGTTTCAGGTAGCCCGTCGCTTTAACATGATGGTACAACCCCAGTTGGTGCTGTTGCAAAAAACCCTGCTCAACATTGAGGGTCTGGGACGCGAACTTTATCCGGAACTGGATTTGTGGCAAACGGCCAAGCCGGTACTGGAACGCTGGTTCCGGGAAGAAATGGGGCCTTCGGCATCGCTCAAACGGGCTCAATCGCACTGGTCGGAATGGGCGACCCACTGGCCGGAGATGCCGATGCTGGTGCATCGTTCGCTCGAACAAACCGCCCAGGGTCGACTGGCCCTGCGGGTACCTGAACTGACACTCCTGCGGCAGGAATTGCAGCAGGGACACCGTAAAATCCAGGCCAGCCTGAGCGGCAGTGCCCTGTTGGTGAGTGGTGCCCTGCTGGCCGGTACCGGCGGCTGGTTGACGCTGGGAGGCGTGATGGGAGGGGTGGGCTTGTTGTTGTTACTGAGAGCCCTTAACCGCGACGTGGGTTGAAGCCCACCGTATTGCGGCGGGACTTGCGAGTGGCCATGACCTGCTGGTGCCGTTCCCGGTGGATCAGCAGGCGATGATAATCGGAACAGCTCTCCCCCGCCATAAAGGCGGTGTCGGGGGCGGCATTGCGGTGTTTTCTGAGTTGCCAGCGGTGCAGTACTGATCTGCGCCACAGGTAACGGGTACCAAAATAACCAAGCAAGCCACCGGCATGCATCAGGATGGCACACCCCAGCAGCAGCGGGGTACCCAGTTCCATGATTCTCTCGATACTGAACAGATCAGAAAACTCGGCAAAGCCGAACCCCTCCATTCCCAGGGCCATCAGCCCCACCTTGTAGGCCAGATAATACAGTGGAATCCAGGTGAGCGGATTGGTAATCCAGACCAGGCTGACGGCAATCGGCAGATTCGCTTCCAGATAAACGGCCAGGATGCCGGCCATGATCTGCTGCCAGGGCAGCGGTGGGGTATACATGGCCCACAGGCCAATGGCGAAAGCCCGGGCCACGGAGCGACGGTTGAAATGCCCCAGGTTGGGAGACTGCAGATGATCGCCCAGAAAACGCAGGGCTTTCATGTTCCTGAACGTATCCGGGTGTGGCAGGTATTTTTGCAGGTGCTTCTTGGACATGATGGTGCGACATTGTTGTAGGTTGTTAGGGTGTCGTAGCGAGAATACCGCATTCAAGCCTCCCGTACATTCTACGTTCCAGACCCTCCAGCGGGAAAGCCCTGTACCGTGCAGGTGAGATTCCGCCCCCGATGGTGCAACTGCCTTTGCCTGAGTCACGGCGGGCGGGCCGGAGATGATTTGGCGTGGCGCGGTCTTAATCATCATCCGGACACCCGATGCACACTGCAATTTCACCTATACGCCACCCTTCCCCGGCGGTTTCCGTATAAAATAGTCGGCCTGTCCGCCCGGATGTGACAAATACCCTACAGACACTGTTCTGATTTCCCGATGGCCCTATATCACTACAAAGCCGTAGGTCGAGACGGCGAAACCCTGGAAGCCGAGCGGGATGCGGTCGACGAGACCGCCCTGTTGCTGGCTCTTCAGGCGGAGGGTCTGTTGCCCATCCGCATCACACCGGCCCGTTCGCGCCCGCTGGCCTGGCTCATACCGGGCGGCGGCAAGGGCCGGGTTTCGCAGGCCCAGGTAGCCTTGTTCACCCGCGAACTGCTGACCCTGTTGCAGGCCGGCTTGCCGCTGGATCGTGCCCTGACCGTCCTGCTTGAACTGACAGGCACTGAACCCGAACTCAACACCCTGATCGGACGGGTGCTGGAGTCCGTCAAGGGCGGTGCCCAGTTGTCCGATGCCCTGGGTCAGTACAGCGAGGTTTTTTCCCGGTTTTACCTCAACCTGATCCGGGCCGGCGAAGCCGGGGGGGCACTCGAAACGGTACTGGAGCGGCTGACCGATTACCTGGAACGCTCGCGGGAGTTGAAGGAAACAGTGTCCACCGCCATGATCTACCCCATCATACTGGTGACCATGGCCGCAGGTTCATTGTTGTTGTTACTGACTTTCGTCGTGCCCCAGTTTACCGAAATGTTCGAATCAGCCGGCAAGGAGTTGCCGGTTCCCACCCGGATTGTGGTGGGGGTGGCCGAGGGGCTGCAACAGTATTGGTGGGTGCTGATCGTGCTGGTGGTGGTTCTGGTGTCCTATATTCGCCAGCAGGCGGCTGATCCGGTACGGCGGCAGTTCTGGGACGAGCAGTTCCTGAAAATCCCCCTGGTCGGGGATCTGATTCTCAAGTTTGAGGTGGCCAGTTTCAGCCGTACCCTGGCAACCCTGCTGACCAACGGGGTCTCCATGCTGGCGGCCATGGCCATTGTGCGGGAAACCCTGGCCAACCGGGTGGTGGCCGATAAGGTCGGGTTGGCTACCGAGAGCCTGAAACGGGGCGGTGGTTTGTCGGCCCCCCTGATTGAGGCCAACATTTTTCCCACCCTGGCCCTGCAAATGATCAAACTGGGTGAGGAATCCGGCCACCTAGCTGAAATGCTCGACCGGGTGGCCACCACCTACGACAAGGAAATCAAAACGGCCATTCAGCGACTACTGGCCCTGCTTGAGCCCATACTGATCGTAGGACTGGGTATCCTGATCGCTGGCATCATCATTTCAATCCTGATGGCGATACTCAGCGTCAATGATCTGGCCTTCTGAGCCGCAATCCGTCAATCGGCTTTTATATTTTCAACATTTGATCCGGTTTATCCATGCAAAAACAGCAACGCAGGTTCGCCAATCAGGGCGGATTTACGCTCATAGAACTTCTGGTAGTACTTGCCATCATCGGGCTACTGGCCGGTCTGGTCGGCCCTCAGGTCATCAAGCATCTGGGCGAATCCAAAGTCAAGGCCGCCCGTCTGCAGGTGGAAGAACTGGTCTCCGCCCTCGATATGTACCGCCTCGATGTGGGACGCTATCCCGCCACCGAGGAAGGATTGACAGCCCTCATCGAACAGCCGTCCAACGCCCGCATCTGGAACGGTCCCTACCTGCGCAAAAAGAAGGTTCCCGTGGATCCCTGGAACAACCCCTACCGCTACACCGCACCCGGTGAACACGGCAAATTCGACCTCTACACCCTGGGGGCTGACGCCACCGAAGGCGGTGAAGGCGAAGATCAGGACGTGAAAAGCTGGGAGTAACATCGGGTTCCCGTTCCCTCCATGTCTGCTGCAAGCCGGGGTTTCACCCTGCTGGAAATGCTGCTGGTACTGGTACTGGCGGCTGCCCTGGTGACTCTGGTAGCTCCCAATTTCGGACCCTTGCTGGCCCGCGCCCAACTGTACACGGCGGCCCGTGATGTGGCCTCGGCCCTGCGCTATGCCCGTGGCCAGGCACTGGTGCGGGGGCGGGGTGCCCAGTTTGAACTGGCGGTGGACGAACACTGGTATCGCATCAGCGGCCGCAACAAAACCTACCCACTGCCTGCCAGCATCGGCCTGGGGCTTTACACGGCGGATACCGAAACCGTGGCCGAGGGCATCGGACGCATCCGGTTTTTCCCGGACGGTTCCTCCAGTGGCGGGCGGGTGAGCCTCAGCGGCAGTGGTGCCCGGCGTGAGGTCACGGTCAACTGGCTGACCGGCGAGGTACTGTTGCGTGAGGACTGACCCATCCCAGGCCGGTTTTTCCCTGCTGGAAATCCTGGTGGCCTTTGCAGTACTGGCCCTGACCCTCGGCGTGCTGCTGCGGATTTTCAGTGGCGGCACCCATACCGCCCGCATGGTCGATGAATACACCCGCGCCCTTTCCATTGGTGAGTCGCTGCTGGCCTCGGTTGGCGTGGAGGCTCCCTTGCAGGAGGGCGAAACCGAAGGGGACGTGGACGAACGCTACCACTGGTGGTTGCGGGTCAGTCCGTTTCCGCTCGACCCCGAACTGCTGGCCACCGAAGGCAAGGTTGCACCACCGGTTCAGCCCTGGTGGCTGGAACTTGCGGTGGAATGGGGGGATGGCAGCGAGCGGCGCGACATCCGCTGGCAGACCTTGCGTACCCTGCGTACCGGGACGGGACTCAACACCCCGCAACCCCGGGTACCGTTCCGCTGAGGCGGCACATGCAACCCGTTGCCCGTTCAGCCGGATTTACCCTGCTGGAAGTCCTGATCGCAACCAGCATTCTCGGTTTGATGATGCTGGTACTCATGGGCAGCCTGCGGGTCGGTGCGGCCAGTTGGGATGCCGGTGAAAATCGCATGGCCCAGTCAGAGCGGTTGTATACCCTGCACCGCTTTCTGCGGGAACACATCAGTGTCGCCCTGCCGGTGAGCGGAATGACCGCCCGGGGCCGCAATGAATTCCTGTTTCAGGGCGGCAGTGATTTTCTCGAATATGTGGGCTCCCTCCCGGCCCAGGTCAAGGCGGGCGGTCTGTACCGGTTCCGGTGGTACGTGAGCGATTCCGGGTCGGAGCGGAAATCATTGCGGCTGGCCCTGTACCCGTATACCGGCGGTCAACCGCACCGCCCGGGACCACTGCAGGAGGAGCCGCCTGCCGAGGTTGAAGCGGTGGATGATCTGGAAATTCTGGATGATCTGGCCTATTTCAGGATTACCTACCAGGCCCGGTTGCTGCCGCATCAACAGACCGGGGCCGAAACAGCCGAGTGGCAGGATGAATGGGAGCAGCCCGTCCTGCCCGCCCTGGTTCGTATTGAGCTGGCTCCGGCCACCGATCCGACCTGGCCGGCCCTGCTCATTGCTCCCAGAATCCAGCGAATACGGTGACAGCGCATGCGTCGATTCCACCCGCCCCGCCAATCCGGCGTCGCCCTTGTGCTGGTGCTGTGGGTTGTCTCGCTGATGACCCTGATGGCAGGCAGCTTCGCCCTGTCCACCCAGCGGGAGTCGGCCCTGATGAGCCACGCCCGTACCCGTGCCCGGGCAACCGCCCTGGCCGAGGGGGGCATTCACTACGCCATGCTGATGTTGAGCCTGCCGGATGTGACAAAACGCTGGGTGGCTGACGGACGCGGCTACCGGATATCGCTGGATGGCACCGAACTCGAACTGCGTTTGTACGACGAGGCTGGCAAAATTGATTTGAACAGTGCCCAGGAATTGACCCTGCGTACCCTGTTTGGCGTCGTAACCGGTGATCTGGATCAGGCCACCCGCCTGACCGATCTGATCCTGGACTGGCGGGATCCGGACGATCTCAAACACCTGCACGGGGCCGAAACGGCGGACTATGTGGCCGCCGGTACGGGGCAACGTCCCAAAAACCGGGTATTCTACGTGTATGAAGAACTGGCCGATGTGCTGGAAATGACCCCGGAACTGTACCACCGGCTGGAGCCTTTCCTGACGCTGTATTCACCGCAGGATGGCATCAACCCGGCCCGGGCGTCACGTGAGGTGCTGCTGGCCCTGGCCGGCGGCAATGAAAACCTGGTCGACACTTATCTGGCTCAACGCCAGGCCGGATTACCGGCCAGCTTCCCGGCCTTGCAGGGATTGCGCTTCCACGCGGCGGTCGATTCGGCCTACACGGTTGATTCGCGCATCCGCTTTCCTGACGGGTTCCAGTATGGCATCCGGGCCGTGATCCGGCGGGATGCCGCCATGGTGGGCGGCAGCCCCTTCGCTTACCTGAGCTGGAAAACCCGGGTGGAGGGATGATTCCATGCTCCGAAACGCGGGCCGCCGCATCACTGACGACCGCCAACCCTGAACACAGACACGGCGCATGTTAAAACTTGATTCTGAGATCAACCTGGATTTAGGCCGGTTTTTCCACTGGTGGTGGGGTGAACTGTCCTTTTTGATACCCGCCCGCCTGCGTGGCTGGCTGGGCACACAGGCCCGACACCTGATACTGAGTCCGGTCGGCGATGAATTCACCGCCACGTATCTGGATGAGACCGGCAGCCACTGGCTGGCCCGCTTCAGTCTGGATGCAGTCGGCAGTGAGCAGCGCGACACCTGGCTGGCTGAGACCCCCGGATTGGCCGAGGCCATTCCGGTCTTGCGCCTCAAGCCGGAACACGGCCTGACCCGTACCCTGAAATTGCCGCTGGCCGCCGAGGAAAACCTGACGCAGGTGGTTGGTTTTGAAATGGATCGTCTGACCCCCTTCAAAAGCGATCAGGTGTATTTTGACGCCCGTCCCATTGCCCGCTCGGTACCGGAGCGTTCGCTGACGGTCATGGTCTGGCTGACGCCGCGCAACCGGCTGGACGGGGTGATTGACGCGCTGGCGGCCTGGGGCTGGCAACCGGCACTGGTGGACCTGGAGGGCTCTCACCCGCTCGGCACCTACAACCTGCTGCCGACAAAATACCGGCCAACCCGCAACCCCTGGCCGGGTTATCTCAATCTGGGACTGGGTTTGCTGGCTGTTTTGCTGATGGCGGTACTGGCCGCCTTGCCGGCCTGGAGCAGTTATCAACAGATTGACGGGCTGGAACAGGAAGTACGCCGGGTCAGCAAAATTGCCGGAGAGGTTGATCAGTTACGTCAGGAAATGGACAAATTGCAGCAGGAAGCCCGCTTTCTGCAACATAAAAAACGCACCGAACCGGTGGTAAGCGATCTGCTGGAGGAACTGAGCCTGGTGATTCCGGAAAATACCTGGCTCAACGGGCTTCAGTACAACGAACACAAGGTGGTGATACAGGGCCAGTCGCCCTCAGCCTCCAGCCTGATCGAATTGATCGAAGCCTCCCCCCACTTCCGTAATACCAGTTTTGTGTCACCGGTCACCAAGGACCTGGGCAGCGGCCTGGAACGTTTTCAAATAGCCAGCGAGGTAATGAATGGCCGATTTGCTGAAGACCCCCATCCATCTGCCGATCAGTAAGCCTCGCGCACTGGCCCTCGCCTTGCTGGCGGGAGTTGTGCTGCTGGCCTACCTGGCGGTGATTGCTCCCCTGCAGGCACTGACCCGTAACTATGCCGACAGTGTCGGTGACCTGCAATTCCGGCTGGAACGCTACCGCAAAATTGCCCAGGACAAGGAACGGGTACTGGAACAACTGGAGGCCATCAAACTGGCAGGGCAACAGGATGAGCATTACCTGACCCGCGCCACGGCGGCCCTGGCCTCGGCCGATCTGCAAACCCTCATCAAGGAAACCGTCAGCAAGGCGGGTGGCGAACTGACCAGCACCCAGGTGATCCCCGAACGCAAGGAAGATCGCTTTACCCGGGTAGCCGTCAAGGTACGCATGAACGGTCGCACCGAAGTCATTCGCGAGGTTTTGTATGATTTTGAATCATCCACCCCGTTTTTATTCGTGCAGAATCTCAACATCAGACCCATACGCATGCCCCGTAATCCTGCCTCCAGACAACCCCAGGCCCTGCTCAAGCTCAGCGTCGATTTTGACGTTGTGGGTTACATGCGGACGGAATGATGATGCCCAAATGGTCACGAGAGTATATGCCCGCACTGGTGCTGTCGGGCCTGGTGGCGGTGTTGTCCATACTGGCCACGCTGGAATGGGCCTGGTTGCAACCCGGCCAGTTACAGGGCCATAACCGGCCCGACAACCGCCCGCCCTCGGGCGCGGGAGTTGTGGCAGATGAGGATTCGCCCGGGTTTGAGTTACCTGAACTCGAAGCCTTTGCGGCTACGGTTGAACACCCCCTGTTTGCCGAGAACCGGCTTCCGCCCGCAGAGGAGGCACTGGACGCGGCAACGCCGCTGGTTTCCACTCCGCTGACCCTGAAACTGATGGGGCTCATCTTTACCCCGCGCCAGCAAACCGCCCTGATGCAGGACGCCAAAGGCAAATACAAGCGTCTGCACCGCAACGACTCGCTGGACGGCTGGACGCTGGTCGCGCTTTCGGGGGATCGGGTGACGCTGCAACAGGGCGGCGAACAAAAGGAGCTGATCCTGCTGAAACCCAGACCCAAACCCCCCACCGCGCAGGTTCCACATCCCAAAACGGTTGCCCAGGATACCGACAACGAAGACTCCGGGGAGGCCGTCGACAACGCCGAAGACACCAGTGGCGAAGACGTTTCCGATGAAGACCCTGAAGCCACCGGGGATTAGGCACCCATTCTTCCCATTCAATCAAACATTCAGACAATGATGCAAAAAACAAGAACAGGTCTACTGGCCCTGGGGCTGCTCTCGACTCTGGGATTGGTCGGCTGTCAATCGCTCAAACCGGCAACCCTGAAAAAAGCACCGTTGCCAGCCAATTTGCAGAGTGATGTTCCGCCCGTGCAGACGGATTTGCCCCCTGTCAGGAGCGAACCACTGGAAGCCGACAAGGCACGTCCTCCCGAGATTTACCCGGCTACCGGTACCACACTGGGAGCCAGCCCCCCCGCCACGCCGTCACCACCGCGCAAGGAAGGCAAATACACGCTCAATTTTGATAATGCCGATTTGGCCGAGGTCGCCAAGGTCATTCTGGGGGATACCCTCAAGGTCAGCTATGTACTCAATCCCAAGGTGACCGGGGCAGTCAACCTGCAAACGGCCCGCCCCCTCAACGATGAAGAATTGATCTCCACCCTGGAGATGGTACTCAGAATGAACGGGGCGGTGTTGCTGCGGGAGGGAGATCACTACCGCATTGAACCGGAAGCCAGCACGGTTGCCGGTGCAGTGGGAGCCCGTCCCGGCATTCCAGGCCGTCCCCTGCCCAATGGTTACCAGTTGCGTGCGGTTCCGCTGCGCTATGTGGGGGTGGCCGAAATGCAGAAGGTGGTGGAACCGATCATGCCGCCCAAGTCCATCATCCGGGCGGATGAGGCAAGAAACGTCCTGCTGCTGGCCGGTACCTCGGAAGAACTGGAAGGCGTCCTGGAAACCATCCGCCTGTTTGATGTGGATTTCATGCGGGGTATGTCGGTCGGTTTATACCCGCTTAAAAACGTGGAAGCCCAAACCCTGGCCGAGGAACTGGACAAGGTCATGGGCGATACAGCCAAGGGGCCGCTGGCCGGGCTGTTACGTTTGATGCCGATTGAACGGCTCAATGCCATCCTGGCGGTATCGGCCCAGCCGCGTTATCTGGAAGAAATTGAAGCCTGGGTCGAACGGCTGGATCGTTACAGCACCCATCGGGCCGGTGGGGTTCATGTATACCGGGTGCAGAATGTCGATGCCATGGTGCTGGCTGAAACCCTGTCCAGCATCTTCGGAGGCGGCAACCGTCAGCAGCGGGGCAGTCGAGGATCGCTGGCTCCGGGTTCACAGGGGGTCAGCCTGGGAATGGGCAGCACGGCTGGCGGTAGCGGCGGGGTCGATATGGACGGCGATTCCTTCGGAGCCGCCACTGCCGGGGGCAGCAGCCTGAGCGGCGGTGGCGGACTGGGCAGCAGTAGCAGTTCGCTGGGGGGCGGTGGTTCCTCCCT
>CAIVXW010000164.1 GCA_903910005.1 uncultured Methylococcaceae bacterium | reverse complement strand
GGAATAAAGGACTGGCCACCAAAACCGGGATTGACTGACATCAGCAGAATCATGTCGATTTTGTCCATGACGTGATCCAGATAATTGAGCGGGGTGGCCGGGTTGAACACCAGGCCGGCCTTGCAACCGGAATCCTTGATGAGTTGCAGGGTACGGTCAATGTGGTCGGAGGCCTCCGGATGAAAGGTGATGTAGCTTGCTCCGGCTTTGGCAAAATCAGGAATAATGCGATCCACCGGTTTGATCATGAGATGAACGTCAATCGGTGCCGTAATGCCGTACTTGCGAAGAGCCTCACAAACCAGTGGGCCAATGGTGAGATTGGGCACATAGTGATTGTCCATCACATCAAAATGGACAACATGGGCACCGGATTTCAGGGTGTTGTCGACTTCCTCACCCAGACGGGCAAAATCGGCAGACAATATGGAGGGGGCGATCCAGGGGTCATTCATCATGGGTAATTCTCTTGTTCTGGGTTGGTCAGGCGATCCGCCTGATGAAAATTATTTTCACATTTAGCCCTGTGGAGGGCAAGCCGATGTCATCGGTGCCCTGTAAAAAATCAAGGGAGTGAACATCCGGTCTGCCCGGATAGTCACTCCCCTCGGGATCCTTTTACCCGGTTGAAGCAGTGCTGTCAGAGCCAGTAGACAAAAATGAACAGCCCCAGCCAGACAACGTCCACGAAATGCCAATACCAGGCAGCCGCTTCAAAGGCAAAATGGTTGTCGTGACCAAAGTGTCCGCGCAGGCTGCGAAGCAGAACCACCAGCAGAAAAATGGCCCCGATGGTGACATGCAACCCGTGAAAACCGGTCAACATGAAAAAGGTTGAACCGTAAATGCCGGTACCCAAGGTCAGACCCATTTCGGTGTAGGCTTCATGGTATTCCATGGCCTGCAGGAATACGAACAGAAAGCCCAGCGCGACGGTTGCAATCAGGCCGATAATCAGTTGCCTGCGATTGTTGGCATACAATCCCCAGTGAGCCCAGGTCACCGTCGCGCCACTCGACAACAGAATGAGTGTATTGATGGCCGGGATTCCCCAGGCTCCCATTGGCTCGAAATGCCCCTCCGGGCCAACGCCACCAATGCTGTCCGGGCCGTTGGTAGGCCAGACGTTCTGAAAGCCCTTCCAGAGCAGTTCGCCGGTGGATTCAAAGGCACCCTCACCTGCCAGCCAGGGCACGGCATAGATGCGGGTGTAATAGAGGGCACCGAAGAATGCCGCAAAGAAAAAGACTTCAGAGGTAATGAACCAGATCATCCCCATGCGGAATGAGATATCCACCTGATGATTGTAATTACCGGCCAGACTTTCGCGGATGACTTCGGAAAACCATCCAGCCATCATGAACACCAGAATGGCAGTACCGGCCAGCATCAGGGTGGAACCGATCGCATGGCCATTGAGCTGGTTGGCAAAACCGACCAGCAAGGTCGTCAGACCAATGGAACCCACAATGGGATAGGTTGCCTTGTGCGGCAAGTAATAGTCTTCATTCATGGGTATTGTGTTATGCCCCTTCATAAATGGTTCACCTCGTACTTGAATTTTGTTGCTTATTGCTAATGTCAAAAAAGGTATAGGACAGTGTGATGTCCCGGATTTCCGCAGGCAGGGCAGCATCAATCACAAACCGCACCGGTAAAACCCTGTGCTGGTGTGGCTCGAAGCGTTGCTCGGAAAAACAGAAACACTCCACCTTTTCGAGAAATTGTGTTGCAGTCCCCGGTGCCACACTGGGGATGGCCCGTGCGGTCACAACCTGATCCGTCAGATTTTCAGCGTGAAACCTGACGGTGTAATACTGGCCGGGATGAATTTTGAGCTTGGGTGTTTCCACCCGAAAATTCAGCGGGGTATCCTGGTTAAGGGCTGTCACAAATTCCATGGTGACCTCCCTGGATTCATCGACGCCCTGTGGTTTTTCAATGGCAGCTTCTGCCCTGATTTTGCCCGACAGTCCCGTCACCTCGCAGAAAACGTTGTACAGGGGCACCACAGCAAACCCCAGACCAAACATGCCCAGTGCCACCAATACGATGATGACGATGATGCGGCGGTTGCTCCGGGCGATCGTATTGTCTTTGGTATGCGGATTAGTCATGGGCTACCGGCAGAGAAAAAGAATTTGCCTACCGAGAATAGATAGATGGTGAGTGCCACTACACCGATGACAATGGCGACCAGAAGGTTTTTCTGCCGAAGATTCATACCCTGCCCCAGTGCGGCGATTGATTGGTACCAACGAAAAAACGGAAATCCCCGCTCCCTTTCAGGGGCGGGGATCGTGTCACCGAATTACTTCACGAAGGGTGCGGTAATCCAGGAGTGATACGGCGGTGGAGAGGGCAGTTGCCATTCCAGACCGTGTTCGCTGGCTCCTTCCCAGACTTCATCCGTCGCCTTCTGACCGCCACGGACGGCCTTGATGATGATGTAGATGAACAGCAGCTGCGAGAACCCGAATACAAAGGCTCCCACACTGGACCAGGCATTGAATTCGGCGAACTGAACGGCGTAGTCCGGAATTCTTCTGGGCATGCCGGCCAGTCCGAGGAAATGCTGCGGGAAAAAGGTAACGTTGACTGAAATGGTGGTCAGCCAGAAATGCAGTTTGCCCAGTCGTTCGTCATACATATAGCCAGTCCACTTGGGCAACCAGTAGTACGTTCCTGCCATCAAGGCAAAGACCGATCCCGGTACCAGCACGTAATGGAAGTGGGCCACGATGAAATAAGTATCGTGGTATTGCAGGTCAGCCGGTGAGATGGACATCATCAAACCGGTGAATCCGCCCATGGTGAACAGCATCACAAAGGCAATGGCAAACAGCATGGGGGTTTCAAAGGTCATGGATCCCCGCCACATGGTGGATATCCAGTTGAAGACCTTTACACCGGTCGGCACGGCGATCAGCATGGTGGCGTAGGTAAAGTACAGTTCGCCGGCAATCGGCATGCCTACCGTATACTGGTGATGAGCCCAGACCACGAAGGACAGCAGACCAATGGAAGCCGTCGCATACACCATGGAGCTATAGCCGAACAGCGGCTTGCGGGCGAAGGTCGGGATAATCTGCGAGATGATTCCGAATGACGGCAGGATCAGGATATAAACTTCCGGGTGACCAAAGAACCAGAACAGGTGCTGATACAACACCGGATCGCCACCCCCGGCGGCGTTGAAGAAACTGGTGCCAAAGTATTTGTCGGTCAACAGCATGGTCACTGCACCCGCAAACACCGGCATGACGGCGATCAGCAGAAATGCGGTAATAACCCAGGTCCAGACGAACAGCGGCAGTTTCATCATGGTCATGCCGGGTGCCCGCATGTTGAGGACGGTGGTGATGATATTGATGGCCGCCATAATCGAGGAAATACCCAGAATATGGATGGTGAAAATGGTGAAGGGGAAACTGTCACCGGTTTGCAGCACCAGCGGGGGGTAGAGGGTCCAGCCGGCTGCCGGTGCCCCACCCTCCATGAACAGGGTACTGGCCAGCATTACGAACCCGAACGGCAACAGCCAGAAGCTCCAGTTGTTGAGTCGGGGCAATGCCATGTCAGGTGCCCCGATCATGATGGGGATCATCCAGTTGGCCATACCGGCAAAGGCTGGCATGACCGCACCAAATACCATGATAAGGGCATGCAGGGTGGTCATCTGGTTGAAGAAGCCGGGATCGACGTACTGCATGCCCGGCTCAAACAGCTCCAGTCGGATGACCAGGGCCATGGCACCGCCAATCATGAACATGATCAGCGAGGTAATCATATACAAGGTTCCGATGTCCTTGTGGTTGGTGGTATAAACCCAACGCATGAATCCCTTGGCGGGACCATGATCGTCGTGGTGATCATCGTGATGATCGTCGTGCGTTGCCGCTGATGCTGACATGGCTGATAACCTCTTTCAGAATGTATCGTTTAATTTGACTTGATGGCGGAAGGCTGAATCATGTCTGCCATGCCGTTACCAAGGGCATTACGCTGGTAGGTGACGACCGCCGCCAGTTCGACCGGACTCAGCGTTTCCCTGAAGGCCGGCATCATGGCACCCTTGCCGTTCAACACCACATCAAGATGCTGAGCGATGGGGCCGGTAGCCACCGGGCTGTTGCTGATGGCCGGGACCATGCCGGGAATGCCTTCTCCGGTCGCCTGGTGACAGGCCGCGCAATTCGATTCGTAAGTAGTTTTGCCCCGGGCCATCAGTTCATCCATGCTGAATTCGCGGGTAGCGTCCGCCTTTGCGGCCGCACCGGCGGATTTTTGCTCGGCGATCCAGGCACGGTATTCACTCTCCGGCTTGGCGACAACCACAATGGGCATGAAGCCATGATCACGACCGCACAATTCGGTACACTGACCCCTGAAGGTACCTTCCTGCTCAATGTTGGCCCAGGCCTCGGTGATGAATCCGGGGATGGTGTCCTTCTTCCAGCCCAGAGCCGGTACCCACCAGGAGTGAAGTACATCGGCCCCGGTAAAGACAAAACGGATCTTTTTGTGGGTCGGCAGTACCAGTGGCTTGTCTACGTTAAGCAGATAATTGTCCACGCTGGCGGGACGAATGCCCGAACCCGTCTGGCGAGCCCGGTTGCTGTCAGCATCCAGGGTGCTGAAAAAATCCAGCCCTTCGTCCAGATACTCGTAACGCCACTTCCATTGATACCCGGTGACCTTGATGGTCATGTCGGCCCCTGATGTATCATAAATTTTGATCATCACCCGGGTCGCCGGGATGGCCATGCCTATCAGTATCAGAAAGGGGATGACTGTCCAGACAATTTCAAGCTTGGTATTTTCATGAAAATCTGCCGCAATCGCCCCCTTGGATTTGCGGTGATTGGCAATGGAATAGATGATCAGACCGTAGACCAGCACACCAATGGCTACACAGATCCAGAAAATGACCATGTGTAAATCATGTACATCCCTGCTCAGTTCGGTCACGCCTTCGGTCAGGTTCAGGGTGTAATCGGCCTCAGCCTGACCCCATAAAAAGGCCAGCCCCAGGCCGGCCAGCCATAATCTAAGTTTTCTCACGGTGCCCTCTACATCAAAAGTCGCAAAAGAAATTTTTGAAGGTATGTATTTTTGATTGCCAGAAACATTGCAGAAGAAATTCTTCAACGCATGTATTTTTGATTGTCAGATAGTAATCGGGTCAGTGTCGCCGCCAGTGTAGCCCGCTCATCCTCGGTCAGAAATGCCCCGATCTCCGTCCTGCGTCCATGGGAACGCAGAAATAACCGGCGGGCATGATTGCGATTGCGGGACTCGCCCCATTCCAGCGCAACCCACGCACTCTGAAGGCGTAAACTGCGCTCCGGTTCAAGCCGCCCCTGCTCCCAGATCAGCACGTCGTCCGCCAGGGTAATCACTTCGCGCAAGGCATTCCTGTCGAGGGTTTTCCTCATGCAATAAGCCAGCAGCAACCACTCCAGACCGGCAAACGGAAGTACCGGCCAGGCTCCCAGCATCACAAAACCGGTTGCAGTCATTCCCAGAAACAACAAGGCGATGGCCAGAAAAAAATGCATCTGGCGGGCGGTCATGGAGGCATTGGCAGTGAGGATGATCCGGTGCTGTCGACCCGGAACACCCTGTTCGGTCTTTATCATTGCAGGGAACCTCTACCCGGAAAATTCATGCCGCCAGCCCGGGTACGCTTTTACACCGCCAAAAGTAGGTGAATTAAGGCCGCCGGACACCTTCTGCCGCAACCCGTCAGGAACGGGTGAATTTATCTCAAGCCCCTATTGCACGCAAGATTGCCTGTCGTTGAATTCGGGTAAAAATAGCGTGATTGTTCGATGAAGCTGGACTGAGACAAGGCAAAGCCGCCAGCAGCGGTGGATCAATCAGTGACTTCAGTGTTTCCACATTGTGTTCAGCAGACAGCATGTGTGGATCAATGGCATTGGCAATCCAGCCGGGACACTGAACGGGGCGACCGGCAATGGCCCGCGCCGTCAATACCGCATGATTGATGCAGCCGAGCCTCAGACCCACGACCAGAATGACCGGAAATCCCAGACGCACGGCCAGATCAGCGACGGTGTGGTGTCGGTTTAACGGTACTTCCCAGCCTCCCACTCCCTCAACCAGCAAGCAATCGGTTGTTTCTGCCAGACGCCAGCAGGCATCAACGATTTTATCCAGATCCAGTTCACACCCTGCCTGCTCAGCAGCGATATGAGGCGAAACCGGTGGTTCAAATACCCAGGGATTGATTTGGGCATACGCCAGAACCTCACTGCCCCTGGCCTGCAACTGCAGGGCATCCTCGTTTACCAGACCGGTCGGTGTTCGCTCTGCCCCGGTTGCCACCGGCTTCATGCCCAGCACGTGCAACCCCTCCTCCCGCAGGAGGTTCAGCAACCCTGCGGTAACCCAGGTTTTGCCAATGCCGGTATCGGTTCCGGTGATAAACAGCCCTTTGTGCCTCATTATTTGCCGCAAATTGTGGAAGGGTGGTAAAGATGGGCCTTGTAAGGTTGCAGCAGCCCCTCGCTGAACGCAACAACAAAATCTGGCCAAACCAGACGAAAAACGGCAGACTATACCGCAAATGTGCCGGTATGCGCGAATAGCCCTCCCTCCGGGAGCAACCGCTCCCCCCTTACCCTCCGCTTCGCCTGGAAAAAGTTGCATGGTCGTTGACCGCTCCGATGATATCCCCTCCCCTGTCGACTACTCGCCCATCGGGATGACAGCCCTGATGAAGGCCTCTGAAACCCTGTTCAGTCATGACCGGCTGGAAACGCTGATACCGGAAATCGTCAGGACACTCCAGCGTTGTTCCGGTGCCCGGCGGGCCGTGCTGATTCTGCTGCAGGCCGACGTTCCCGAACTAATCATGGAACGATCCGACGATCAGGAAATCTGCCACACCCCGCCGGTTGGTATGGAGACGTCCGGCAATCTTCCCGTCCTCACCCTGCAGCACGTGATGGACAGCCGCTCCCCGCTCACGCTAACGCCGGAAAGACTGGCTGATCATCCCGTTGCGGGACGTGATCCCTACCTTGCGGCCGTCGAAGTGCAATCGGGGTTATGCCTGCCCCTGGTTCACACCGACAGAATCAGTGGCGTGCTGTATCTGGAACACCGTACCGCATCCCGCCTTTTCCATGACGGGCGGATGCAATCCCTGCTCTTTTTGACCCTGCAGGCAACCGTTTCACTCGAAAATGTCCGACTGTCATCACAACTGCAACAGGCCGTACAGGCCCGGCAACAGGCGGAGGACGTAGCCAATCTGGCTCTGGCTGATCTTTCGATCTTTTCGCGGATATCAGCGCATCACCTGCAGGAACCCATCCGGCATCTGCTGATTTACAGCCGCCGACTTGACGACCTGATCCGCGAACAACTGGACAATCCGGAGGCACGTCTGTCCCTGAATTTCATTCATGCCGGTGCCTTGCGACTACGCAACCTGGTGCGTGACGTCGAACGTTATCTGGCGGCAACCGAAGCCCGGGGACTCATGATCCGGCAAAATACCCACGGCCTGGTAGAACTGGTCGTCAACCGGCTGAGTCCACGATTTCAACAAACCGGTGCCACCATTGACATACGCCCCCTGCCCGGCGTGTACCTTGACCAACCCCGACTGATGGAAATTTTCCAGATTTTACTGGAAAATGCGCTGGTTCATCGTCAGTTGGACAGGCCGCCCCATATCAGGATCAGTGGCGAACGACCGGGAATGGTGACCCGAATCAGCGTAGAGGATAACGGCCCGGGAATCCCCGCCGAGTATCGCTCGAAGGTATTCGGCCTGTTTGAACGCCTGGACAGAAATCCTGAAGCCGGTACCGGCATTGGTCTGGCCATCGTCAGGCGGATCGTGGAAAACCGCCATGGCTGCATCACCATCAAAAACTCCGACCTCGGCGGAGCCGCCATCGTATTCGAATTACCCGACGAACCGCATCAATCATGATTATTCCCAATATTCCCCCCTTCGACATACTCCTTATCGAAGACGACCCGGCCGATGCCCATCTGGTTGCCCTGGCCCTGAAGCAGGGCCGCATCCGGGCGCACCTGCACCATCAACCGGATGGACGTGAGGCACTCCACTTCCTGCAACGGCTTGCCCCGCACACCGAAGCCCCGCGCCCCGACCTCATTTTGCTCGATCTGAACATGCCCCGCATGGATGGCCGCGAATTCCTGTCCATCATAAAAGCCGACGAGGCATTCAAGGCCATTCCGGTAGTCATTCTGACTACCTCTGATGTGGAGCGCGACGTGGTAGCCTCCTATCAACTGGGGGCATCCGGCTATATCACCAAGCCGGTCGACATGGTGCAATTCGCCGCAGCCATGGAGCAACTGGGCGACTACTGGTTCACCCTGACCCGCCTCCCCGTGAGCAACAAAAAATGAGTTTACCTTCGCTGATACGCATCCTGTTGGTGGAAGATGAACCGGGTGATGCCGAACTGCTGCGCATTACCCTGCGAACGGCCCGGGAATGCCGCTTTGACCTTACCCATGTCATGACTCTGGCCGATGCCAGACGTCAGCTTCATACGACAAGCTTTGATGTCATCCTGCTGGATTTGTCCCTGCCGGATTCGATTGGGCTGGAAACCGTCCGGGCGGGACGCGAGGTGGCTGGCAAATCGCCCATCATCGTGTTGACCGGTCGGGCCGATATTGATTTTGCCCTCTCGGTGCTGGATGCCGGTGCATCCGACTACCTGGTCAAGGAGGAGGTGCGTGCCAGCGAACTGGTTCGGGTGATCCGCTATGCCATACACCGCAAGGAAATGGAGCAACGCAACCAGTTGCTGGCGATGGCTGTCAACGCGGCAGCCAAGGCCATTATCATTACCGACGCCGATTCACGCATCGAATGGATCAATCCGGCGTTTACCCAGCTTACCGGTTACGAATTTGACGACGTGGTAGGCATGATACCCGGTGCCCTGTGGCGTTCCGGTTTACAGGAAAAGAGCTTTTATGAGCAGATGTGGAACTGCATCCGCGAGGGGCGTAACTGGCGGGGAGAACTCATCAACAAACGCAAGGATGGCAGTCTTTACCATGAGGAGATGAGCATCACCCCGGTTG
>CAIVXW010000163.1 GCA_903910005.1 uncultured Methylococcaceae bacterium | reverse complement strand
GGATATCCATCAATATGACGTCATAGGTATCGGGAAGGTGACTGGCCAACTGGAGCAAGGCCTCTGAACCGTCATCGGCCAGGGTGACTGCAGCCCCCAGTTTTTCGACGACCGCCCGGGCGACGGTTTGATTGATGTGGTTGTCCTCCACGATAAGGACGTGAAGTCCGGCCAGTGGGTGGGGGGAATCCGGGGTAGAGGCAACCTCAGGGGTTTCAGCCAGATCAACCGACTTGAACGGGAGTTCAATGCTGAAGGTACTGCCCGTGCCCGGTGTGCTGTCCACCTGAATGCCATGCCCGCCCATCATTTTTACCAGACGCAGCGAAATGGCCAGCCCCAGACCGCTACCGCCGTAACGACGATTGTTGGACTGGTCGAGTTGCACGAACGGTTCAAACAGTCTGTTCCGGTCTTCTGTCCGGATGCCAATGCCGCTGTCGGTCACCGTCCAGCGTACCCAGATGCGGCCATCCTCCTGGCGGCTGTCGATTCGCACTGTGACCGTGCCCTGATCAGTAAACTTGATGGCGTTGTCGACCAGATTCAGCACTATCTGGCGGAGACGCCTGGCATCCCCTTGCAGATACTCCGGTACCTTGCGGTCAATCTCGCCGCTCAACACTATTTTTTTGGCGAGTGCCAGAGGGCCGGCAGTGTCCAGCACCTCCTGCCAAACCGCCCGAACACTGAAAACCGCCTGGTTGAGCATCAATCCACCGGATTCCAGGCTGGAAAAATCCAGGATGTCTTCAATGACTGAAAGCAGGTTTTCCCCGGAAAAATGGATGCGGTCGAGATAGTCCCGCATCAGTATCCTCGAGTTTGATTCGAGCGCGAGGCGGCTTAGCCCGAGTATTCCATTGAGTGGCGTACGCAATTCGTGCGACATCTGCGCCATGAACCGGTTGCGTACTGCCAGGGCGGTTTGCGCTGTCTGCCAGGCCTGTCTGAGTTCCGCCTCCTGCTGCCTGCGCAGGCTAATGTTGGTGCAATACACCGCGATGTATTCGCGGCCCTCATGATGGAGGTAATGGCAGCCCACTTCCACCGGCACACTCTGATCCGTTGCCGTGTTGTGGGTGGTCTGAAAGGTCAGGGAATGATTGGCAAGCAGGCTTTCCCAGAGAACCCGCAATTGATCCGGCTGCAATTCCGGATTCAGGGTGCTGATTGACAGTTGGGTCAGGCTGTGTTCCGGGTAGCCAAAATGCTGTGCGGCAGCCTGATTGGCGTATACCAGACGGTAGTTATCGTGTGGATCAATCAGGTAGCTTGGGGTACCGGAATGTTCGATGATGCCTTCCAGCAGGCGGGAACGGCTTTCTGCCTGATGCTGATGCTGGAGATGGGTTTGAGCCAGATCAGCGGCGATCCCGGCATCCAGTTCTGCCTGTTTGCGTTGGCTGATGTCATGAAAACTGCCAGCGATGTATTCGCGCCCCTCGTGCTGAAAATGGAAGCCCGTTACTTCAACCCACACCTCACGCCCACCGGCCACCCGGTTGATGGTTTCCACCCGGTGACAACCGGTTGCCTTGAGATGCTGCCAGACCTCATTGAGTTTATGTCCGGGGAAATTGGGATCGTAGTCGGGTACCCGCAAGCTCAACACCTTTTCCCGGTCATACCCGAAAAAGCGAACCAGTGCCTCGTTGGCATAACACAGCCTGAATCCTTCCTCGGGTGAACAGAGATACATCGGGTCGCTGTTATTTTCTACCAGGGCCTGCATCAGGTGGAGCTGGCTGGCATGGCGATGATGACGGGCAACAATCGTCAGCATATCCATGGCCTTCACCATGATAGCCTCATCTGCAGGGGAGGGTTGCTGATTGAATCCATAGTAAAAATTGACCAGCCCCAGCAGCACGCCGTCTTCATCAAAGACCGGCTCGGCCCGGATAGCCGTGATGCCAATCACCTTGGCGGCTTCCAGAAAATCAGCCGTGCAGGCATTACAGTGATCTTGTGCCATCCAGGCATCCGGCCCGGAAATCATCTGCTGCCTGCAGCGATCACAGTCGGTCTGGCTTACGAATACCGATTTCCGTCGTGCCTGCGCCAGCAGATTGGGTGACAGCCTGGGAACTGGATGATGCGCCAGATACCGTTCCAGATTCTTTGTCTCCACGCCCGATTCAAAATGTCGGATGAGTGCGTCCAGCAGCAGCGGCGATGAACTGGCAATGTGCTGACCCGCCACCATCAGCGAAACGTGAAGACCGCTTCTTTCCCCTTCCAGCAGGGTAATGATGGAGGTGACGACATCGGTCAATGGCTCCTGCCGGGCCAGTTGTTCCATGACCCTTTGTGTGGCCAGCAGTATGGCCTGTGCCCGTTTGTGTGCCTCAAGCTGGCGTTGTACCCGAAACAGGGCCATGATGCTCACGGAAAGCAGCACGATCCATAAGCCGGAAGTGGCCAGCGAGTCATAACAAAGCGGAGGGTACGCCGTGTCTGCCCGCAACAGGCATTCGCCGTATCCGTCATGGCCTACACCGAAACCAAGATAGGGAGCGGCCGCGACCAGTACGAGCGACAGTAATAAAAAGGCCAGCAAAGGGGTGGCACCGGTCAAGCGTTTCATGGGACGTATTGGCAGAATAGCGGATAAAAATCAGGCTTAACAGCACTTGACAGAGCGGACACCATGCGAGAGACTCGCCACTCGCCAGTATTCACTTGTAGTTATCATGGTATATCTACCCTTGAGCGATCCAGACCGTCCAGACCGTTGCGCCGTATCATAACGGGATTGAACCGGATTGCCTATCAAAGCCCCATCATCTATATGGATGATAATTTCATGCCATCCTGCAGGGATTTGATTCGCTATTCACGTTATGTGGTAAACTGGTACCCTTGAATTTTTTGGCAACCACTACTCACATCACCTTGCAGTAACGTCAGTTCGGGTTAGGGACAGGATGAATAGTCAATGGTGAATGGCGAGAGGGGTTCCGGGAGTACTGCCATCCTGGCGAGGCGGCGGTGAGCGAGTACGGCATACCAACCCGCAATCCAATGCCCCCATACGCCATACGCCATACGCCCCGGATTCACGTCATTTTGCTACCCCCTGTTTGATGCTTCCTGCATGCTTCCAGCCACCCTTGGTTTTCTGTCCGGTACCGTGGCCGTACAACAACTGGCAGCGTTGCCGCCCTGGCCCGTCCAGTGGGTCGGCTGGCTTGTGGCCGCCGGGCTGGGCCTGTTCCTGCACCGATGTGGTACGACGCCATGCCGCTGGCCGATGCTCGTTGCGTTGCTCAAGGCTCTGCTGGGCGGGCTGCTGGGCAGTTTGTGGGCCATGAGCTACGCCGCTTTTCTGCTCAATGAGGGATTACCCTCGGCGGATGCGCGCCGCACCGTACTGGTGCAGGGCACCGTCGTTTCGATTCCTGAACGCCAGGATCGGGGCATCCGTTTTGAGTATCTGATTGATCAGACCCACCCACCGTCTCCCCCCCTGAACCTGCGTCGGGTCCGTCTCACCTGGTACAACAACCCCGGGCCGCTCAGGGCGGGTGAGGTGTGGCAGTTCCGTCTCCGGTTAAGAACACCCCACGGCAGCCTGAATCCGGGCAGTCTGGACTACGAAGGCTGGTTGTTTGCCGAGGGCATACGGGCGGTGGGCTATGTGGTGACCTCGACCGAGAACCGGCGACTGGGAGCAGTCAGCCCGCTGTCCATGCCGGCCTGGCGGCAAGCCCTGTACGACCGGTTGCAGGCAGCACTGGCAGACCGGCCTTATGCCGGGGTCATTGAGGCATTGGTCATGGGGGTGGAGTCCGGTATCAGCCCGGCTCAGTGGGAAACCCTGCGCTTGACCGGAACCACCCATCTCATCGCCATTTCCGGGTCGCATATCGGCCTGATGGCCGGTCTGGGGTTCTGGTTGTGTCGTCGGCTGGCCGGGCGTATCGGTTGGCAACGCATTGCACCTTACCGGTTGGCCGCCCTGGGCGGCATCGTGGTAGCCGGGTGGTATGCCGCCCTGGCCGATTTCGCCATTCCCACCCGCCGAGCCCTGGTGATGGTGGCGGTGGTGATGGGGGCGATTGTTCTGAAACGCCACCCGTCGCCACTGCATACCCTGGCTGTGGCCGGATTTGCCGTAACCCTGCTGGATCCGCTGGTCGGCCTGTCCGCTGGCTTCTGGCTCTCGTTCGCTGCGGTGGGGTTGATTCTGTACGGTTCGGGGGGCCGCCTGGCCGCCCGCCGGTGGGGTGATGCCCTGCTTCGGATCAACGGTCTGACGGCGGTGGGGCTGATACCGCTGTTGTTACTGTTCTTCCAGCAGGTTTCGCTGATTTCACCCCTGGCCAATGCCCTGGCCGTACCGGTGCTGGGGGTATTACTGGTGCCGGTCTGTCTGGTGGGAGCATTGCTGCTGGCCGTGCAGGAATCCTGGGGCATCTGGCTGTTGCAGGCTGCCGAACGCATCGTCCGGGAATTTTGGCAGATACTGGAGTGGCTGGCCGGACTGCCGCTGGCGCAGTGGCATCGACCGGCTCCCTCGCTGATGGAACTCTGCCTGGCTCTGGCGGGGCTGCTGCTGTTGCTGGCTCCCCGGGGGATTCCGGGCCGCTGGCTGGGGGGTATCCTGTGTTTGCCGCTGGTGGTCAACCGGCCCGAATCGCTGCCGGGCGGTGTGTTCCGCCTGACCCTGCTGGACGTAGGCCAGGGACTGGCGGCTACCGTGGAAACCGGCCATCACCTGCTGGTTTTCGATACCGGAGCCCGTTTCAGTGCGTCATTCGACATGGGCCGGGCAGTGGTCGAACCCTACCTGCGGCACCGGGGCTGGAATCAGGTAGACGTGCTGGTAGTCAGCCACGGCGATAACGACCATAGCGGCGGAGCCCGCAGCCTGTTGCGTGACCTGCCGGTGACCACCGTACTGAGCAGTGTACCGGAGCGATTGCCGCCCCCGGTCTGGCGGTGCGAAGCCGGGCAGGGCTGGAACTGGGAGGGGGTGCATTTCAGCGTACTGGCACCGCTCACCGCCCTGGCACGGGAGAATGACAATTCCTGCGTACTGCGGGTTGAGGGAGCGGACGGCAGCGTCCTGCTGACCGGCGACATCGAAGCCGACGGCGAACAGGCACTGGTCAACCGGTATGGCGCAGCCCTGGCCAGCACGGTACTGATCGTTCCCCATCATGGCAGCAACACCTCCTCGACCGCCCGGTTACTCGATACGGTTAAACCCACCTGCGGCCTGATCCCGGACGGTCATCTCAACCGTTACGGATTTCCCCACCGTCCGGTACTGGAACGCTACCGCGAACGCAACATCAGCCTGTTCGAAACCGCCCGCTCCGGCGCATTGCTGCTGCGCTCAGACCAACCGGTACCCTGTGCGGTACAGGGATACCGGCAGATTCATCGACGTTACTGGCATGCCGGTAGCGCGGCCATCCTGTGAGTGGCGCGGCCATCCTGTGAGTGGCGCGGCCATCCTGTGAGTGGCGCGGCCATCCTGGCCGCGTGGTGAGTTAAGTGGCGAGGAGTGAGGGCTGAGGGGTGGCAGCCTGTAACTCGCACTGGACAGCGGCGGCAAAAGGGTAGTCTGCTCCGGCCTGGGCGGGGTAGCTCCAATATGAAGGGAATCCCCGGTGGCAGGTCGGGGGTGGAAAGGGATTCGGAACCGGCTCTCCG
>CAIVXW010000162.1 GCA_903910005.1 uncultured Methylococcaceae bacterium | reverse complement strand
GAATTTTTGCCGGTCGGGCGATTTGCAAAATTTGCATCATCAAACATGGGGGAGCCTATTATTCTATTCAGCGTTTACTAAGCGTTAAAACCAGTTGGCTTCAGGTTGGGTCAGGTGAGGCGTAACGCTACTCACGCAAAAGCCAGACGGAATCCGATGGAGGTTTCCGTCTGGACGGATACGGGATGTGGGAGTCAGACCCGTGTTCAGGCGGCGGGCTTGATGCCCTTGGCTTCATTGACCGCATCGACCGCGGCCTTGCCACCGTCGATCAGGCCTTTGACAATCGCGTTGTCCTGCGGGATGGATTTGGCGACGAACACGGTGGCGTATACCACACCGTAAGACACCATGTAGGACGTGGTGTAGGTGAAACGGGACACCGAGTTGCCAACGTCCGTACCTACCTGACTCATGCGTTCGCGGGTACGGCTCGCATCTTCAGTGGCCTGATTCAGGGCATCCTTCATGGCATCGGCAATTGAACCCAACGGGTCGGTGTTTTCTACGCTGGAAGCTTGGGCATTCATTGTGTTGACTCGTGATTTTGCATGTTGTTTGGATGTAGGCTGGATGTCATGCGTTCTGCTGCTGCCCTTTGACCGGGAGTGGATCTCGAAGCATGACCATTCGTACGACACTTCAATACGTAGCAATGCTAACGGGAAAATTGACTGATTGGAAGAATCCGGGATTGAAATTTGTGTGTCAGATTGATCCGGTGGAGGCTCTGGAGCGGACTCTGCCCCAATAGGGTGCGGGAAGGTCTGCGGGCGTTTGCTTTGCCGCCAGGGGGAATTTTTACTTATTTTTTGTGTGGTATTTTATCAGGCGAGAAATACTGCGCGTCTGAGGGCAGTTCAGGTCGGTTTTTCGTCGGATCCGGCAGTGTGGCGGGTATCGGCATACAGATTATGCAGCAGCGTGGCCTCAGACAGGGAAAGGCCGTAATCGGCTACCACCTGTTGGGCACTGGCTCCCTTTTTGATTCGATCAATGGCGGTGTAGTAAGGAGACCCCGCCGAATCCCCTGCACTGCCACATTCAATCTTTTCGATGATTTCCCGCAGGCGTTTTTCCTGTTCCATCAGACGTTTGTCAACCTGCACGGCAGCCGAACCCAGACCATATTGCTCACGGCGATATTTATCAAGCGTGTCCTGCAGGGACTGATGCCGCTGTTCAAGGGTTTTGCACCGCCCATGCAGGCGAACCAGCAGAATACCCATTACCACGATCAGGGCTGAGAGGGTAATATCAAAAGCGAGGCCTTGGAGCGTCATGGTGCGGTAGGTTGAGGTTGGCGGTGGCTGATACCATGCAAAACTAAAAAAGCTCCAGTTCTGCTTTTTCCTCGTCACTCAAAAACCGGTTCAGATCGACCAGTATCAGGAGTTCTCCATTGCGACTGGTGACTCCCTGAATATAGCGACTGCTTTCCTCATTGCCCACGTTAGGGGCGGATTCTATTTCAGAGGCTCTTAGTTCAACGACTTCAGCAACGCTGTCAACCAGTATGCCAATGACCTGGTCATCGGCCTCTATGATGACGATGCGCGACGAGTCGTCGGAGTCCTTTGGATAAAGGCCAAACCGCTTACGGGTATCAATGACCGTGACGACATTGCCCCTGAGATTGATGATGCCCACGACATAGTCGGGAGAACCCGGTACCGGGGCAATTTCGGTTATTCTCAATACCTCTTGTACCTGCATGACATTGACGCCATAGGTTTCCTCTCCAAGACGGAAGGTGACCCATTGATTGACAGGGTCAGTACGTTTTTCCAGGGATCCGGTCATAAGCCTCTCTCGTGTGTCATTGTATGGAGTATTTTTTTGTGATGGGTGGTTTGGCCAATTCCAGGGTCAGGTCTGGGATTTTTTAAGTGTTCCGACTGCAAGCGGATAGGTATCCGGCAATAATTTTTCAATGTCAATAACCGTGCATAATCGCTCACGGTGTATCCCGGCCAGCCAGGGTCTTTTATGGCGATTTTGATACCAGTAGACGGTTGCAGGATCCAGTTTACACATGTCAACGAAATCGTGGCACAGAAAGCCGATACCGGGGCGATCCGTCAACAAAATATAGCGATGGCACCGGTTGTCGGCCTCATGGCGACTGCCCATGAGCAAATTGCCGGGATCAACCAGATTGATGATTTCGCCGCGATGATCCATGATGCCCCGTGACCAGGACGGTTGTCCCGGCAAATTTTTGGTGATGGCCGGATCATGTTTAACCACTTCACGCAAAGTAATCAGCGGGGCAGCAAGCAGCATTTTTCCCACCCTGAAAAACATGCACTGAAAGGGCGTCGTTGACCACAGTGGCGGCGGAACAACCGGTTGTTTGGCAACGGTCTGTACCTCGACAGGCGGAGCGACAACGGCTTCCCTGGGGGCGTAGGAAAAAGTCAGCAGCCCCTTGAGATAGGTGTCCCAGACCCGATCCCGGGTAATGCAGGATTCCTTCGCGGTATACTCGGAGGTATTCAAGTGTGTCTATGGAGCCTCAGCCAGTCGGAGGATCGTTTTGCAAAAGGTGGTCGGTCAGGTTCGAGTAGGCCTGCACTGCCCGTGAGGCTGGTGCGTAGTGCGATGGCGGCAACCCCGCCTGACTGGCCTCGCGTAGTCGGGTGTCGACTGGAATTTCCTGATCCCAAACCCGGGAGCCATAACGTAATTTGAGTTTTTCCAGGGTTTCCTGCGAGGCGCGGGTTCGCCGATCAAACAGGGTAGGTACGATAGTGCAGGGGATGGATACCTTGCGGGAGCGGGCTATCATCTCCAGTGTGTTCAGCATCCTGTCCAGACCTTGTACCGCCAGAAATTCAGACAGCACAGGCACTACGAGCTGGGTACAGGCCGCCAGAGCATTAACCATCAGGGCACCCAGCATGGGGGGGCTATCAAGTACAACGTAATCATATTGATCCTTGAGCAGTGCCAGGCTGTTGGCCATGACCAGGCCCATGCCTCCAACTCCTGCCAGTCGCTCAATCGTGGCCAGGGCGGTAGAAGATGGCAGCAGTGCCATCCCTTCACAGGCGGTGTTCACCACGTATGCTTCCGGTCGCAGCATCCGTCCGGCGACCCTGTCCTGAAACAGATTATAGACACTGAAACTGATTTCGTCCGGATTAAGACCCAGGTAACTGGTCAGGGAGCCATGAGGATCCATGTCCACCAGTAAAACCCGGAACTTGCGGTTGGCAAGAATCCCGCCGAGGGTGATGGCCGTCGTGGTTTTGCCTACGCCTCCCTTCTGATTGGAAATGGCCCATATTTTCACCGCCTGAATCCTTCCTGCGAATTGCCGGAGGTTAATTTATAGCGGGATGCCTGTTTTGACATGACTATCATGGCAACCCGCCGATTGCGATTGCGACCGTCTTCCCGTGTATTATCTGCAACCGGATGATATTCACCATAGCCAAGGGCGACCATACGCTCCGGGGATACTCCATAATCAACCAGTTGTTTGACTACACTGGCGGCCCGGGCAGAGGACAGGGCCCAGTTGGATGGAAATTCAAAGGTGGCAATGGGGACGTTATCGGTATGTCCTTCCACGTGAATGATATTGTCAATACCGGTAAAAATTTGTGATAAACGGTGGAGCATGGCTTCCGAGCCTTTGGCCAGTCCGGCACTGCCACTCGCAAACAGCAGACCGCTCTTGATTTCAAGTTCTACCCAGAGTTCAGTACGCCTGACGGTAACCAGACCATCCTGCAGGTAGGGAGCCAATACCGCTTCCATTTGATGGGCCACCCGATCCAGTTGGGCTTGTTCTGATTCCTCTGCATCTCCCTGGACGGGCGGGTTGGGTGGCACTTCCGGCAACAGGTTAATCAATTCAGTCCCCTGATCCTGAGACATTTGAATAAGGGTTGATTGCGGATTTCCGCTGCGGGATGAAGGGTCAGCGGAAAAAACGGCTGATAAAGCCTGGGAAAGAACCCTGTACTTTCCTTCATTCAGTGAAGAAATGGAGTACATCACCACAAAAAAGGCAAATAGCAGGGTAATGAAATCGGCGTATGAAACCAGCCAGCGCTCCAGGTTTTCATGCTCATCTTCTGTGTGCTTGCGTCTGGGCATGGGTCTACTCGTAGAGGAATCCGGTCAGTTTCATTTCTATATTTTTTGGGTTGGTACCCTCGCCGATGGAAATCAGGCCTTCCAGTATTAGTTCACGGGATTGATGCTGGAGTTGTGTGCGGATTTTCAATTTATTGGCGATGGGAATGAACAGCAGATTGGCCAGCCCCACTCCATAGATTGTGGCGACAAAAGCGGTAGCGATACCACTGCCCAGTTTGGCAGGATCCGACAGGTTTTCCATCACATGAATCAAGCCCATCACCGCTCCGATGATGCCGATGGTCGGGGAATACCCTCCCATTGCATCATACATTTTGGCCGCACTCATCTCGCGTTGCTGCCGGGTATAAAGTTCCACTTCCAGACTGTCACGTATGACCGCAGGTTCATTGCCGTCCACCAACAGTTGCAGACCCTTGCGGGTAAATGGATCGGTCTCCTTGTCGATTTCTGCTTCCAGACCCAGCAATCCTTCCCGCCGTGACAGGGTACTCCAGTTGACTATTTTTTCTATGCTCTGCCTGTGACTCAGGGTGGTTGGCAGAAATACCCACTTGAGCATTCTGAGTGCCTGCACAAAAATCTCAAGCGGGGTTTGCAGTAAAACGGCCCCCACAGTGCCGCCCAGAACAATGATGATGGCAGGTCCATTCAGTAGTGAACCGATGTGGCCCCCTTCGAGCAGATTGCCGCCAATAATGGCGGTGAGACCCAGCAGGATACCTGCGATGCTCAAGATATCCATTGTCAGGTATCAGGGGGCGTAGCGTTTCATGAGGCCTGGCACGTCCAGAATCAGGGCAATTTTCCCGTCTCCGGTAATCGTGGCACCCGCCATGCCGGCTACCCCCTGCAATTTGACCCCCAGTGGTTTTATGACGACTTCCTCCTGTCCAACCAGGTGATCCACCACGAACCCCACCTGTCTGCCGCCGGTGTTTACTACCACGACGTGGCCTATGAGTTCATCGCCTTTCTTTTCATGATAAAAACCGGGAACCAGCCACTCCTTGAGATAAAACAGGGGAAGAGCCCTCTGTCGAACCATCACGACCAATTGCCCGTCAACCACGTTGGTTTTGTTAAGATCCAGATCAAGAATCTCCACCACGCTGGCCAGAGGCAGGGCAAACGGTTGCTCGTTGAGTTTAACCATCAGGGTAGGCATGATGGCCAGGGTCAGTGGCAGTTTGATGGTGATTTTGCTGCCCTTTCCGCGTACGGAGTCAATCGCAACCGAACCATTCATCTGGGAAATGCGGGTTTTGACCACATCCATTCCCACGCCTCGCCCGGATACATCGGAAATTTCGGTTTTGGTCGAGAAACCCGGCATGAAGATCAGATTGAAGGCCTCCTTATCGTCCAGTCGATTGGCACCATCCTGATCCATCAAGCCTTTTTCCACGGCCTTGCGTCGGAGTACGGCCGGATCCATGCCACGCCCGTCGTCTTCAATCGTCAATTCGATATGGTTGCCTTCCTGGGCGGCAGTGAGTATGACCAGCCCCTGCCGTGGCTTGCCATAGTTCAGGCGTTCATCCGGCGTTTCCACACCGTGGTCGACGGCATTTCTCACCAGATGCACCAGAGGATCAGCCAGGGCTTCCACCAGATTTTTATCCAGGTCGGTATCTTCTCCGCGCAGTTCCAGTTGTACCTCCTTGCTGAGACTGCGGGCCAGATCCCTGACCACCCGGGGAAATCGCCCGAATACCTTCTTGATGGGCTGCATCCGGGTTTTCATGACGGAGATTTGCAGGTCAGAGGTCACAACATCCAGGTTGGCCACTGCTTTGGCAATGTCTTCATCATTGAGGGCAATTCTGAGGGTCTGAAAACGGTTTCTGACCAGCACCAGTTCGCCCACCAGGTTCATGATTTCATCGAGACGCTGGGTGTCAACCCTGACAGTAGTTTCGGCTGCCGGATTGGAGCCCTGGCGGGTCAGTGTGCCGGATGAATCGCGGGGGAGGGTTTCACCACTGCTTTTGCTGGCAGGCGGTGGCAGTGGCGACTGCGGTGCGGGACTTTTACGTCGAATTGATTTGGGTAATTCCGTGATATCAGGCTCAAGTGGCCTGGCCAGTGAGGGAATTCCTCCGTGTTTGCCTTTGCCGTGCAGGGAATCAAGCAGGTTTTCAAATTCATCTTCGGAAATATCAGCCACCGGATTCGGCGATTTGGCCAACGATACCGGATCGGCTGGAGGGGGTGACGTTGAATCTGGCTGCGGTGCAACCGGGCGATGTTTGCCTTTGCCGTGCAGGGCGTCCAGAAGACTCTCAAACTCTTCTTCAGTAATGTCATCGGATGGATTGGCGGTGACGGCGGCGGCAACAGGATGAATCGGCCTGTCGCCAGGACTGGAACCCGGATTGCCGGTGTGTTTGCCCTCCCCGTGCAATTCGTCCAGGAGTCGTTCAAATTCCTCTTCGGTAATTTCACTGCCGACCGTTGCCTGAGTGGCTCGTTCCGTGTCAGGAATCGACTGCGCTTCTACTGCCTCCAGCATGGTGGTGAATACATCCTCGACCACATTACGGCCCAGGGGTTGAGCCACGGGATCGCCGACTTCTGCTGCGGACAGGGAGTCCGCCGACAATTCCAGGTCATCCTCCCCGGGTATTTCCGTATCCTCTCCATCAGTTTGAGTTGGTTCGGTCGTCAGGGCTTCCAGTCTGGCCAACAGATTGGGTTCGGCAGGTACGGCATCCCTGCCGGCCGCGATTTCCCTGAACATCTGGTTGACCACATCAAGTACTTCCAGAATGGTGTCCATCAGGATGGCATCCACGCGCCTGATTCCCTGCCGCAAGGCGTTGAAGACATCCTCTGAACGATGACAGATATCAATGAGGGCGGTCAGGTTAAGAAAGCCTGCCCCGCCCTTGATGGTATGGAAACCGCGAAAAATCGCATTGAGCAAATCATAATCATCCGGCATTTGCTCAAGTTCCACGAGTTGTCCATTCAGTTTTTCGAGTATCTCACCAGCCTCAACCAGAAAATCCTGAACAATTTCGTCATCCAGATCAATTGCCATAAAGGCCTCAAAAGCCCAAACTGGAGAGTAATGAATCTACATCATCCTGGTTACTGACGGTATCTGTATCGAGTCCGGGAACTGCAGGGCCATGTCCCTGGCTTGAATGCTCGACACTGGCGTCCCGGTGTCGCTGCGAAGGCGTATTGGATAAACGAATCATGTCAACCATGCTTGTTTCAAGGTCTTTTACCAGGGTGATGACACGCCGTATGATTTGTCCGGTCAAATCCTGAAAGTCCTGAGCCATCAGGACTTCCGTTAACCGTTCCTGAATTTGCTGTAACCGGACTCCGGAATCCTCGAAATGCTGGACTATTTTCTGGTTGAGTTCCCGGAATTCATCAACCGACATTTCCCGGGCACGAAATCGTTGCCAGTCCTCCTTGAGGACTGTCGTCTCGTTATTCATCCCCTGAATCACGGGCAGCAAATACTCAACTGCATTCAACGTAGTATTGGCCGCCTGCTCGGTCATGGTAATGACATAATTCAGCCGCTCCTTGGCATTGGGAATGTCATTTTGGGTAAACCGCGCCAGTCGTTCATCCAGATAAAAAGTAGTCAACGCATCATGCAACTGGCGGGTAAGTTTGCAGATTTCCTGAAACAAAACGGATTCCTGTACTTTTCCCAGTTCCTGGATCAGACGATTGACCTGCTCATCATCGCCATTCTGGATGGCTTCAACCAGAGCTTTGGCCTGTTCCAGTTGTGCTGCTTTGGCTGGAGTGAAGTCTACCATGGCCCTCTCCCGGCATTGTGATTGTTAGGCATTTTCGAGACGTTCAAAAATCTTGTTTATTTTTTCTTCAAGGGTGGCGGCGGTGAATGGTTTTATGACATACCCATTGACCCCTGCCTGTGCGGCTTCCACAATTTGTTCCCGCTTGGCTTCTGCCGTGACCATCAGTACGGGTAACCCCTTCAGATTGGCGTCAGCCCGTATGGTACGTAATAATTCTATGCCAGACATGCCGGGCATATTCCAGTCAGTAATCAGAAAATCCACTCCGCCGGTTCGCAGTTTAGGCATGGCCGTCTGCCCGTCGTCAGCTTCGATGGTATTATTGAACCCCAACTCCCTCAGCAGGTTTTTTATTATTCTTCTCATGGTCGAAAAATCATCGACGATGAGTATCTTCATGTTTTTATCCAATGATTTACACCTCAGTTAACACATAAATTGCCTTTTCAGCCTCAATACAAGTTGAAGTGCTGCGTCAGATTAAAGGGTACAACAGCATTCGGCCTGTCCACACAAGGAGCCTGCAGTAGATAACATCCGTTCGGCACAGAACACATGATTCAGCCCGGCCCAGGACGACAGGATTATTTTTCCATCGGAGTATCGTTCCATTCGCGCATTCTGGCCCGCAGGCGCAAGGTGGCCTGTCCCAGAATCTGGCAGGAACGCGATTCACTGACGCCCAGTACCTGACCTATTTCCTTCAAATTAAGTTCTTCGTCATAATAAAGGGACATCACCAGGCGTTCCCGTTCGGGTAATTGAGACAGTGCCCCGGCCAGTGCCTCCGCAAAATCGGATTGAGTGATCTGATCCAGGGGACAATCCTGCGGTGCAGCACATTGCTCCAGAATATGATCGCCCGTTTCGAGTAATTCATCCATGCTGAATAAATGACAGCCAGCGGCATCCTGAAGTATGTGATGGTACTCTGCCAATGTAATGGAAAGATGATCAGCCACTTCAACATCCCTCACCTCCCGTCCAAGTTGTTCTTCCAGGTGACGAATGGCCTCAGTCACTTCACGGGTTTTACGATGAACGGATCGTGGCGTCCAGTCATTACGCCGGAGTTCATCCAGCATGGCTCCACGAATCCTGATACCGGCATACGTCTCAAAACTGGCTCCGATGGCTAAGTCAAACTGGCGGGCAGCTTCAAGCAAACCCACCATACCAGCCTGTATCAGATCTTCTACCTGTACACTGGCGGGCAACCGGGCCATCAGGTGATACGCAATCCGCTTCACCAGCCCGGTATTCTTCATTACCAGACTTTCGGTATCCGATACCTGAACAGAGGTATAGAGGGCTATTCCCGTCATGAATCAAGATTGCCGTACTGAATCATTTTCTCTACAAAAAATTCCAGTCGGCCACTGCTGTGTCGGGTGGCAGGAAGACTCATTACCCGCTCGGATAATTGTCTGAAGGCCAGGCTGGATTTGCTTTGGGGATAGGAGATTGTTACCGGACTCTGACGCTGCACTGCCTTGCGCAGAAAATCATCAAACGGGATGGTTCCCAGATGATTGAGGGTAACATCAAGATAGTGATCCGTTACCTTGTTCAGTTTGTAAAACAAGGCTTGACCCTGACGGGTATCCTGCACCATGTTGGTCAATATTTGAAAGCGATAAACACCATAATCCCTGTTGAGCAACTTGATGAAGGCATAGGCGTCGGTGATGGAGGTCGGTTCATCGCATACAATCAATACAACTTCCTGGCAGGCTCGAGCAAAATTGACCACGCTGCTGGATATTCCGGCGGCGGTATCCACCAACAAAAAATCAATATCCTTGTCAATATCGCTGAAAACCCGGATGACGGCGGCCTGCTCCGTGGTTGAAAGATCCGACATGTGTTGTAGCCCGGAAGAGGCCGGAATGATGCGGAGGCCTGACGGTCCATCAACCATGATTTCAGACAGGCTCCGCTCGCCACTCAGAACGTGGGAAAGATTAAAGCGGGGATGAAATCCCAGCAGAACATCCACATTGGCCAATCCAAGGTCGGCGTCCATTAAAACGACCCGACGTCCCGCTTCTGCCAGCGAGATACCCAGATTGACTGCAATGTTGGTTTTACCTACTCCTCCCTTCCCGCTGGCAATGGCAAGGACGCGGGGCACTTGATTGGTCTCAGGCATTGGCGTGAATAATCCAGTCCTCATAGCTGAATGAACGGTAGGTGTCTGTATCCCGGTTTTCGTCATACGTCATGCACCAGCTTATCAGGGCACTTTTGCGAGCCCTGTGCAAATCTTCGGGAACCTGCTGGCCATCACATACATAAGAAACGGGCAACCTGTTTTCCACAATTGCTGACAGGGATACCCCTGCCTGCACTGCTTCATCGATTTTGGTCAAAATACAGGTTTCCGGTGAAAATCCCTGAAAGGCCTCCACGGCTTCCTGCAGGGTGCGTGACTGACTGGCTGCCGACAGTACCAGGCAGGATTTGACTGGAATGGCCACTTTTTTGAATAAACTGATTTGCTCCAGCAAGCGTAAATCACGCTGTCCCATGCCGGCAGTATCGATCAGTATCAGTTTGCGGTCATAAAAAGTATCCAGATGTTGATGCAGTTCCTCCACGCTGGAAGCAATTCGAACCGGCACGTCCAGAATACGACCGTAGGTAATTAATTGCTCATGAGCCGCGATACGATAATTGTCCGTGGTCACCAGGGCAATTTCACGCGAACTGTGTTTCATGCGGAACCTGGCCGCCAGTTTGGCAATGGTCGTGGTTTTCCCCACACCGGTAGGGCCAACCAGAGCCACGATCCCGCCAACCTCAAGCAAATCTTCCTGGGCCAGTGGCAACACCTTGCCGAGCAATTCTGCAGCAGCCTCCATGGCGGCATCCACATCCTGTGAGTTACCTGCCTGTCGGGCCAGATCAAGGACAAGTCGTCTGGAAAATCCCATTTGACTGAATCGTTTGAGTAATTCCACTCTGAGTGGGGCGCGTGCTGACATCTGCTGCCATGCGGTTTCTCCGAGATGGCTGTCCAGCACATTGCGCATGAGGCGTAGTTCCTGCTGAATAACCCGCACAAACGGATCCTGCCCCTCGTTTTCATACCGCATCCGGGCATCCAGAATGGATTGGGCCTGGCCGAGTGGTGCCTGCCTGTTTCTTCCCCTCGCCACTGAAATCGCGGGATCAGTTGGCAGTGGCTCCGATTGTTGCTGGCGGAATGAACCGGCTGACAATCTGCTTCGGCCAGGCCAGGTATTTTCATCGGTTGG
>CAIVXW010000161.1 GCA_903910005.1 uncultured Methylococcaceae bacterium | reverse complement strand
TCGCCTCTCGGCCAATGGCCAGATTTATCTGGTCAACCAGAACGGCTTTGTGTTCGGCGACAAGGCCCGGGTTGATGCCAATGCCCTGGTGGTCAGCAGTCTGGACATCAGTCAGGACACCCTGAACCGGGGGCTGGCGGCGGCGTTCAGTAGCGGCGGTCAACCGGCACTGGCGGCCCCGGCGGGGGTTAAGCCGGGTGACATCGTGGTGGAATCCGGGGCTGAACTCTCGACCCGTGAAGCCAATGGCCGCATCCTGCTGGCGGCTTCGAGCATTTTGCAGAAGGGCACGCTGAAGGCAGCCGATGGCCAGATTCTGCTCGCGGCCAGCCAGGACACGGTGTATCTGCAACAGGCCGCGCCCGACTCGGATATTCGCGGGCTGGTGGTGGAAGTGGGAACCGGCGGCACGGTGGAAAATCTCGGGCAGATCATGGCCGAACGCGGCACTGTGAGTCTCCTGGGCTTTGCGGTTAATCAGGACGGGCTGGTGTCGGCGTCCACCTCGGTACGGCTGAATGGTTCGGTACGTCTGCTGGCCCGGGAAGGATTCAGAACCGGTACCGATGGCGCACTGCTGCCCGGCTCGACCCGGCGGACGACGGATCAGGGCGATGGGCTGGGGCTGGAGGCCACAGTCCATCTGGGCACGAACAGCGTGACCCAGGTCGATCTGGCGACCGGTCCCGGAGAGCAGGCGGTGGATGCCCAGACGCAAAGCCGTTCCCGTATCGAAATCAGCGGACACAGCCTGCATCTGGCCTCCGGTGCCAGCGTATTGGCGCCGTCCGGCCAGGTGGCACTGCTGGCCAGCGATGATCCGGCCAATCCTGCCCTCAAGGGGAACAGCCGGATTGAGCTGGACAGCGGCAGCCGGGTGGATGTTTCCGGTGTCAGGGATGTGACCCTGCCGATGGCGCGCAATGTGATGGCGGTGGAACTGCGCAGCAATGAACTGCGTGACGCGCCCCTGCAACGCGACGGGGTGCTGCACGGTGCCACCGTGCAGGTCGATCGCCGCGATGTGGATGCGAGCGGCCATATTCCGCTGGCCGATGTCTCCGGTGCCCTGGCCCGCATCGAGCGCAGTCTGGCCGAGCGCAGCACCGAAGGCGGCAGTCTGAGCATCCGTTCCAGCGGTGAACTGATAGCCCGTCCCGGCAGCCTGCTCGATGTCTCCGGCGGTTCGGTACGTTATCTGCCCGGCTGGATCAAAACCACCCAACTCCTCTCGAACGGGCAGATTTTCGATATAGCTCATGCCGAACCCAACCGGCATTACGATGCCCTGCTGACGGACGGCGCAACGGCTCACCCGGCCTGGGGCGTGGTGAATCGCTGGAACCCGACCGGCGTCGGTCTGGCCCGGTTCGAGCCGGGTTATGTCGAAGGCAAGGCCGGCGGAACGCTGGATCTGGCGGCGTATTCCGCACTGCTGGATGGCTTGCTCAAGGGCAACACCGTGACCGGCCTGCATCAGCGTAGCGAAGCCACCCGCGTGCCCGCCAGTGCCCTCAGCATCGACCTCAATCAGGGCAATTTTCAGGGCAGCCAGGCCGTGGTTCTGGGAGGCCGCAACGACGCGGTCGCCACAGGCGATGCCACCACCCAGCCCCTGAACCTCTCCGCCCAAACCCTGACCGAAGGTGGTTTTGGCCGGATCAGCGTCAAGACCAACGCCACCCTGAGCGTCCCCGCCGATGCCTCACTGCATCTGCCGGCCTTGGGTTCGCTGACTCTGGCCGCAGCGGGTTTCGCCATCGACGGTGCCCTGCACATCCCCGCCGGTTCCATCGACATGGCCCCCATAAGCCTCAATGTCGATGGGGTTCCCATGCCGCGTGCGAGCGGGCTGGTACTGGGCAAACAGGCACTTCTTTCGGTGGCCGGCAATCAGGTCAACGACACCTGGCCGGATGCCGGTGTCGCGGCACCGAATGGCGGTTCGGTGAGCCTGACGACGGAGCAGCAGGCTCTGGTTCTGGAACCGGGCAGCCGGATCAATGCCAGTGCCGGTAGCTGGCTCAAAGGCAACGGTCAGTTGCAGGGAGGAACCGGCGGCTCCATCCGTCTCACCGCAGAGACCACCCAGCCCGGCCAGCCAGCCGCCGACCTGCGGTTGCAGGGCACGGTACAGGCGTATGGGGTGACGCAGGGGGGACGGCTGGATCTGGCCAGTCGGCGGGTGCTGATCGGTGAGGCAGCGGACGAGGATGCCTCCACCCTGTGGCTGAACCCTGATTTCTTTCGTCAGGGCGGTTTTGCCGATTACCGGATTACCGCCAATCATGACGGCCTGAGCGTAGCCGATGGCGTGACGCTGGCCCCCCGTCAGCAGAATCTGCGCCTGCCGGAACTAAACTCCGGCAAGCCGGACATCCCGCCCGCCACGGTCGTGTTACCCGATGATCTCAGGCAGCCGGTCAACCTCGGTCTGGCCGTGCGTCAAACCGCCGAGCAAAACCGGCTCTCGCTGTTGCGGATCGGGCAGGCGGCGCACATCAACCTGGAACCCAAAGGCCGTCTCCATATCGCCTCCGATACTTCGCTGGAGGTGGCCGGTCGTTTGAGCGCACCGGCGGGCGACATCCGCCTGAGCCTCGATAAACCGACCGCCGGTGACCACGGTTTTTATGCCTCGCAAGCCCTGTGGCTGGAAGCAGGCAGCCATTTGTCAGCGACCGGTCAGTTTGTCGCCGAACGCAATCCGCTGGGACTGGTACAAGGAGATGTTCGGCCCGGTGGCTCGATAACACTCGATGCCAGACGCGGTTATCTCATCACCGAGGCCGATTCCAGTCTGGATGTGCGTGGCACCAGCCATACCGTGCAGTTTGCGGGAGAGAACGGGTCAGTGCCTGACATCAGCGCACGCAGCATCGCCTCAACCGGTGGGAGTATTTTGCTCAGAGCGGGCGAAGGCATGGTAGCCGCCGGGCAATTGCTCATGCAGGGCGGTGACAGCACGGTCGGTGGCGGTAGTCTGGTAGTGGAACTGAACGGAGACGGTCG
>CAIVXW010000160.1 GCA_903910005.1 uncultured Methylococcaceae bacterium | reverse complement strand
TGGAGAATGGCCTTCTCGGCAAGAATGCCGTAAAACGGCGAGGCAATTACATTGGCCAGCAAGGTAAAGGAAAAATAAATAATTAGAAGGAAGCCTAATCCGAATACTGGCCACAGTAACCATGCAATAAATTCAAGCCATTGCGGTATGACGTGCTGCATGAACACCCCGAAATAATGTACGCCGACCGCCAGGGCGATGCCATACAATACCAGATTGATCAGTAACGGGGCGAGGATGAAATGACGAAATTCAGGGGTTGTCATTAATTTGAACCCCTGCAGCAGGCAGTGAATGGCATGCAGGGGGGAATTGAGGTTTGCTGTAATCATGGTGGTTATAAAGCGAGAGCAGCTATTGGTTATACAGAGGCACAGATGAATCAAGCCTGAAGGTTGTGACCCGTTCGCCTGCAGGCCATACCGGTTCTGCCCGGTAACAGGCATTCACTGACCGCCGGGTGAGTGAACGCTCACGCCTGGCTCAACCGGAAAATCGCAACGCATCAGGCGTTTCGGGGACGCTATTCGGCGAGTAATGCCTCCACCCGCTGTAAAATTTCTGCTGACTGACCTTTTTTGAAACCCAACTCAATATGACGGATGATTCCCTGGCGATCAATCAAAAAAGACGATGGCATTGCCTGAACTTCGTAGCGGGTCGGGCAGGAATCCCCTTCGGTACTGGCGATGCGGAGCTTGACCGGGTGCTGCTCCAGAAAAACCCGGGCATCGTTGGGGTCTTCATCCAGATTGAGGGCGATCACGTTCAAGCCGCGCTCGCCCAACCGGGACTGCATCTCATCCATGAACGGCATGGATTGCAGGCAGGGGCCGCACCAGGATGCCCAGAAATCCAGATACACCACCTGGCCGCGATAGGCCTGAATCGCCATGGGAGAACCGTCCTGAAACTGCTTCATGAGGCAGGTCGGCGCGGGTGCGCCGACCTGCAGGGCCAGCGATTCGTCCATCGACAAGCAGAGAGCGACGGCCAGCAGAACGGGCCCGGTAACGGATTTGAACATGAGATGATCCCCTCAAATGGTGGATGTTACTATTTTTGACGCCAGTTCGGGTTAAGGACACGGACAATCTGTTCACGGGTCATCGTCATCATCCGCCCTCGCCCGGGTTGTCATCGGCACCGCAATGATCCATGTCGCATTCGGCCTCAAGCCACATGGCGTTGATGATACCAAAGGCGCAGGCGAGGCCTACACCCAAAACCCACGAAAAATACCACATACGCTTTACCTCAATACAGACTGTGTTGATTGTTGAGAACTTTCTCGGGGGTTACGCTGCCCCAGAGTATCTTGTAGACCCAGCGGGTGTAGGTCAGCACAATGGGCAGGAACACCACGGTAATCCAGAAAGCCAGTGTCAGGGTGAAATGGCTGGAGCTGGCATCCCAGATCGTCAGGCTGTGGGCCGGATGGGTAGTGGAAATCAACAGGTAGGGAAACAGCCCGAATCCCAGAGACAGCAGCACACCGCTGATACCCAGCGTGCTGAACAGGAAGGCACCGGTTGAATCGAACTCCAGGGCCGAACGCCAGGCCAGGAAAAGCCCACCGAAACCCAGCAGGGGTGCCAGCAACATCCAGGGGTGGCGCAGAAACTGGCCCAGCCAACCGGCATCCATGACTACCGTTTTGTGCAACGGATTGGAGGGAGCACCGGTACCCGGCATGGCGGTTATGTGGGGCAGTTCCATCGCCAGCATGACCCATACGGCGACCAGAGCCAGGCTGCCCAGAATGACCGGCCCCAGAACCTGGATGACTGCCCGGGCTCTGTTATAAAGGTCACCCTCGGTGCGCCATTTCAGATAAATGGCACCGTGAAACAGCGAGATCAGCAGGCCCAGTGCCCCGCAGGTCAGGGCGAAGGGATTGAGGAGATCAAAAAAGCCGCCATCGTAATAGGGGCGCAGATTTTCATCGAAATGGAAGGGCAACCCCTGAACCAGATTGCCTGCCAATACGCCCAGTAAGATGGGAGGAACGGCTCCACCGATAAACAGACCCCAGTCCCAGGCATTGCGCCAGGCAGGGTTTTCCAGTTTGCTGCGGTAGTCAAAGCCGGCAGGCCGGAAGAACAGGGCAAACAGCACCAGCAGCATGGCTACATAAAGTCCGGAAAACAGGGTGGCATACACCAGTGGCCAGACTGCAAACAGGGCACCGCCCAGTAGTACCAGCCAGACTTGATTACCCTCCCAGGTACCACCGACCGTATTGATGATGGCCCGCCGTTCCAGGTCGGTTTTTCCGAGAAAAGGCAGCAGTGCGCAAATGCCGAAATCAAAACCGGAGGTCAGTATAAACGCGATAATAACCACGCCGGTAAAGAGCCACCAAATGAAGCGCAGGGTTTCGTAATCAAACATGAGTATTTCCGTCAGGGTTGAGGGTTACTACCGGGAGCCGGTCAATGCGGTTGCGGGGCCAGCAGGGGTTCTGCAGACTCGAAATGATACTTGCCGGTATGAAGACTGCTGGGACCCAGTCGGATGTATTTGATCATCAGGTACATTTCAATCAGAAGCAGGGCGGTATAGAAAAACACAAATCCGCCTATGCTGAACCAGAGTTGCCCGGTCGTCAGGCTGGAGACCGACAGGTGGGTGGGTAATATCCCTGAAATGGTCCAGGGCTGGCGTCCATATTCGGCGACAAACCAGCCGGTTTCAGCCGCAATCCAGGGTAATGGAATGCACCAGACCGCCAGTTTCAGCAGCCATCGCTTGCGATCAGCCACCCGGGTTGCACAGTAATAGAACGACATCACAAAAATGAACAACAGCGTGAAGCCGGCTGCCACCATGATGCGGAAGGTCCAGAACAGGGGGGCAACCCTCGGAATGGTATCGTTGGCGGCTTTCAGGATCAGTTCCTCTGAAGCACTGGTGATGTCCGTTGTATATTTCTTCAGCAGCAAGCCATAGCCCAGATCGGCTTTATGCTGCTCGAACAGGGCGCGGGTTTCCGCGCTCTGGTCACCCTTGCGGATTTTCTCCAGCTCGGTGAAAGCCACCTGGCCATTGCGGATCCGCTCAACACTCTCCGCCCGCAGATCCTTCAGACCCTTGACCTCCTCGTCAATGGAGCGGGTGGCAATCAAACCCAGTACCCAGGGAATCTTGATGGCAAAGCGGGTGGTTTCGGCAGCCTGATCCGGAAAGCCAACCACAGTAAAACTGGCCGGTGCTGCATGGGTTTCCCATTCTGACTCGATAGCCGCCAGCTTTATTTTCTGGGTTTCACCCGAGGTATATCCGCTTTCGTCTCCCAGTACAATGACCGACAGGATTGAGGCCAGTCCAAAACCCGCTGCAATGGAAAAGGATCGTCGGGAAAATCCCAGATCACGCCGTCTCAGCAGATACCAGGAACTGACTCCCAGTACAAACATGGAGCCGGTGACATACCCGGCTGCCACGGTATGAACAAACTTGACCTGTGCAACCGGATTGAAAAAAACGTCGGCGAAGGAGTGCATTTCCATGCGCAGGGTTTCGATGTTGAACTCAGCCCCGACCGGGTGTTGCATCCAGGCATTGGCGATCAGAATCCACAGGGCCGAAAAACTGGTACCAAAGGCAACCAGCCAGGTAACGGCCAGATGCTGAACCTTGCCCATGCGATCCCAGCCAAAAAAGAACAGCCCGACCAGGGTTGATTCCAGAAAAAAGGCCATCCAGCCTTCGCTGGCCAGAAGAGGGCCAAAAATATCACCGACATAATGTGAGTAATAGGCCCAGTTGGTACCAAACTGGAATTCCAGGGTAATGCCGGTCGTGACTCCCATGGCAAAATTGATACCGAACAATTTTCCCCAGAACCGGGTCATATCCTTGTAAACCGGTTTCCCGGTCATGACGTAGACTGACTCCATGATGGCCAGAATGAAACTCATGCCGAGTGTCAGGGGAACGAACAGAAAGTGGTACATGGCAGTGAGGCCAAATTGCAGCCTCGACAGGTGGACAATGTCATCGCCGGTCATGGTTGAGTCTCCCGGGTTGGATGTGAATGGGATGAATTGGTAAAAATATCATCAATACGTGGCTTGGGGGTGGCTGGATCCGTCCTGAAACAGGCGAACCAGAGCCAGGCCAGAAGGATGACCTTGAAGCAAAGTGCGGCGGTAATTTCCCACCGCAAGCGGTGCGGGACAGGAAAGGGCAGGCGGTACGGCATCATGAGTACGATTATCCGGTAGTTGTTACGGGTGAACGTACACAACCATGAGCCGTGCCAAGCCACTCAAATTTGTGAATTCGGGGTAAGGCGCGGGGCAGGTGCGAATGGGGAGTGGCGAGTGGGGAGTGGCGAGTGGCGAATGGGGAGCGGGGAGCGGCGAGTGGCGAATGGCGAATG
>CAIVXW010000159.1 GCA_903910005.1 uncultured Methylococcaceae bacterium | reverse complement strand
ACCCTGACCCGTCGCTTTATGCAGTGTTTTGCCGATCTGACCAGCGCGTCAGATCAGGGGGAGGTGCTGGATTCAACCGGGTTTGAATCACTGACGGCAGAAGCAGGCCAACTCAGTTTCACCCTGAGCGATACCGTAAGCCCGCTGGGCATTGAAACGCGGCTTGGGCTACCGGTAGCCTTTCATGCGGTGATGACACCCGACAGTGTCCGCATGGCCGAGGAAGGCCTGGCCCGGGGGTTGTTGTTCTACATCATCCGGGTCGATCTCAATTCACATGAATCACTGGCCGCCCGCTTTCTGGACTGGATGAAGCAGGGAACGGTTGAGGCTGTCAGCAACATTACGGTATTCCGCGGCCAAAGCTCGCTGTTTGATTTTCTGGTCATGACGCCACTGGGTTTCGATGCCCTGTCCGAGGCATTGCTCAAGCTTGATCCGGAAGGCAGTTCGCTGTACATCGAGCAAGCCATCACGCTGGAGCCGGTATCACCGGATGCCGTATTGACACCGCCGCAGGCAGATCGGGGTGAATCGTCCAGCGACATGCTGGAACATATCGGAGAACTGGTCACGTCCCAGGCCATGGTCATGCATCTGCTGCAGGGGCTGGAAACCGATGACTGGCTGGCAGCCCTGGATCGCGCCATAACCCGCACCCACGGTGACTGGCCCCAGGTTCGGCTACTGATGCGGCAACAACTGGACGGCTGGCGTGAGCGGGTTGAAAAACTGTTGCAGGTAGAAACCCGGGTCAATTCACTGCTGGAAAGCCTGCAACAATCGGCCCTGTCGATGCGTACCCGACCGGCCGGTTTGTGGCTCAAACCCCTGGCACCCTGGCTGGCCGCCCTGGCCCGCCAGCATGGGCGTCAGGTCAGGCTGACACTGGAAGGAGAAGACGTGTCGATTGATCTGGATATTCTTCAGCACCTGACAACCCCGCTACGTTCCATTCTGGCCTACAGTGCCCTGCAAAGCGTCGAAAGCAGCAGCGAGCGACTGGCCAAAGGCAAACCGGCTGAAGCCGTGATTCATCTGCAACTGGCCCGGGTAGAGGATCATCTGCGCCTGACCGTCCGTGATGATGGTCAGGGGATGCATACCACCACGCCGGGAGGACTGACCGAAACCGGAGCCGACCGACCGGATCTCACCCGGCTTCGCCAACAACTCCGCTCCCAGGGTGGCGAATTGTATATGGCCAACCGCAAGGCAGGCGGCTTGCGTTGCAGCCTGATTATTCCGTTGGCCATGGTGGTCATGGAAGGCATGGTGGTGAGGGTAGGGGAGATTCGCTACGTCATTCCCATCGACAGCATCCAGCGAATCATTCACGCCGACGACGAGGCTCTCACCCACTTGTCGGCCAGTCAGGGACGCACGGTATTGCGATTGTCCAGCGGTGACCTGTTACCGGTACAACACTTGATGCACGCCCGCACCCCGTCGGCAAAACAGACTTCGCTGCTGTTCGTAGTGGTTGGCAGCACCCACAAACGGGTTGCCATCGCGGTGGATGAACTGATTGGCCAGCAACAGATACTGATCCGTCCCCTGCAAGGGTATCTTGCCAGAATACGCGGTGTCACCGGTTGCGCCCTGCTCGGCAGCGGTGATGTCGGCATGGTACTGAACATCGGCTACATCATTGCCCATGAGATGAGGGGCGAGGGGTGAGGGGCGAATGGTGAATGGTGAATGGTGAATGGTGAGTGGTGAGTGGTGAGTGGTGAGTGGTGAGGGGTGAGTCACTCCCCCTGCCTCCTGGCTGCAGAAGTCGGTAAAATACCGTGGTAACCGTTTTCCCAATCCATGACTCCGAGGAACACCCCCCATGGCCAACTACCCCCTGGACGCTGACAACAACAAACAACCCGGAACCGCCAACGCCGACCAGATCGACGGCAAGGATGGCAATGACACGCTGCAAGGATTGGCAGGCGATGATGTATTACTGGGCGGCAACGGTCTCGATTCACTCGACGGCGGCAACGGAGCCGACACCCTCTATGGCGGCTCGGGCGGCGATCTGCTGCTCGGCGGTGCCGATGATGATTTTTTGCTGGGCGAAGACGGCAACGATAGCCTGGACGGCGGCAATGGAGCCGACACCCTGGATGGCGGTATCGGCGGTGACCGACTAACCGGCGGCGATGGCAATGACCTGTTTCTGATTGACAACCTGGCCGATCAAATCAGCGAGGCCGACGGCGAAACCGGCGAAGACAGCGTACAGACCCGCATCAGTTTTACCCTGCCGGAGCGCATCGAACATCTGGAATTGCTGGGCCTCAATCCCATTAACGGCACCGGCAACCGCCAGAACAACCGGCTGCGCGGCAACGATGCCGACAATCTGCTCGACGGTGGCGAGGGTCAGGATACCCTGCAGGGCGGGGCCGGGGCCGACACCCTGATCGGCGGCATTGGCATCGACCTTCTGATTGGCGGCGATGGCAACGATACCTATCAGGTCAGCAGCACCGAGGACAGGATCACCGAAACCGCCGGGGGCGGAGAGGCCGATGCGATCATGAGCAGCGTCGATTTTTCCCTGATCGACCACCTGGAACGGCTCACCCTGACCGGTCTGACCGGGCTGCGCGGTATCGGTAACAGCAAGGACAACGTATTGACCGGCAACGCCGGTGCCAATGATCTGAGCGGCGAAGCCGGTGACGATACCCTGCAAGGCGGTGATGGCAATGACACCCTGGCCGGCGGTTTGGGCAACGACAGCCTCGACGGCGGCACCGGTGACGATACCGCCACCTACGGCGGCAGTGCCAGCGGTTATCAACTCAGCCAGTACGGCGATGCCCACACCTGGCGGGTGGAAGACATCAACCCCAAAGACGGCGACGATGGCCGCGACATACTCACCGGCATTGAACGGGTGGCCTTTGCCGATGCCATCAAAACCCGAAGCGACATTGCCACCGCCCTGCCGCAGATCAGCATTGCCAGTCTCAGCCAGAAGGAAGGCAGCGGCAAAAGCAACACCCTGTTCAAATTTCCCCTCACCCTCTCCGCCGCCAGCAGCAACCCGGTGACGGTGGACTACGCCGTGGTAGCCGACACCGCCAGTGGCGGCAGCGATGTCATTCTCAAAACCGGCAGCCTCCGCTTCAATCCCGGCAGCACCCGCCAGACCGTCACCGTTCAGGTCAAGGCCGACCGCCAGGTGGAAGCCGATGAACGCTTCAGCGTACAACTCCAAAACTCCATCGGTGCCAGCCTGGCCCAGGCCAGTGCCACCGGCACCGTCCTCAACGACGACCTCAGCCAGGCCGGTATGCCCACGCTGTCCCTCAGCAGCAGCACGCCCCTCAGCGAAGGCGATACCGCCAGCCACACCGTCACCGTGAGCGTACAACTCTCGGCCCCCGCCAGCAAAATCGTGCAGGTGCGTTACAGCACCGCCGACGGCATCGCCCAGGCCGGCACCGACTACACCGCCCAAAGTGGCCTGTTGCTGTTTGCCCCCGGTGTCACCCGGCAGGATTTCAGCGTTGCGGTGCTGGGCGATAGCACGATTGAAACAGACGAGTCTTTCAACGTCAGCCTGAGCCAGCCCAAAAACGCCAGCCTCAGTGCCGAACAGGCCAGCACCCAAATCGTCATCCTCAACGACGACCAGCCGCTCAGTCTGCCCGGCCTGTCAATCAGTGCCGCCAGCGTGCCGGAAGGCAACGCCGACAGCACCGCCACCCTCACCGTCAGCCTGTCAGCGGCCAGCTCCGAGACGGTCACGGTCGACTACACCACCTACGACGCCACCGCCACCGCCGCCAGCGACTACACCGCCAGCTCAGGCACCCTGCGCTTCGCCCCCGGTGAAACCCGCCAAACCCTGAGCGTACCGGTGCGGGGTGACAGCCTGCCGGAAGACAGCGAAACCCTGCAAGTGCGCTTGTCTGGCCCAAGCAATGCCAGCCTGGCGGAAGCCACGGCCACGCTGACCCTGGAAGACGACGACGGCTTCGCCCTCAAAACCCTCACCCGCCTCTCGGTGACCGCTGACGGGCAGGAGGCGAATGGCGCAAGTGCCAACCCGGTATTCTCACCCGATGGCCGCAGTCTGGCCTTTGTGAGCAGTGCCAACAATCTGGTGACGGGGGATACCAATAAGGATTGGGATATTTTCCTCAAGGATTTACAGACGGGAGCGGTGCAACGGCTGTCCACCGCCGCCGATGGCAGCCAGGGGAATAATCAAAGCACCAACCCGGTATTTTCACCCGATGGCCGCAGTGTGGCCTTTGTGAGCGGGGCCAACAATCTGGTGACGGGGGATACCAATAAGGATTGGGATATTTTCCTCAAGGATTTACAGACGGGAGCGGTGCAACGGCTATCCACCGCCGCCGATGGCACCCAGGGGAATAATCAAAGCGACAACCCGGTATTCTCACCCGATGGCCGCAGTGTGGCGTTTTACAGCTATGCCAGCAATCTGGTGAAGGGCGATACCAATGGAGTCTCGGACATTTTCCTCAAGGATTTGCAGACGGGGACAGTGCAACGGCTCTCTACCGCCGCCAATGGCAGCCAGGGGAATAGTTCTAGCACCAACCCGGTATTCTCACCCGATGGCCGCAGTGTGGCGTTTTCGAGCGAGGCAAACAATCTGGTGGCAGGGGATAGCAATAAAACTTGGGACATTTTCCTCAAGGATTTAGAGACGGGGACAGTGCAACGGCTCTCTACCGCCGCCGATGGCAGCCAGGGGAATAGTTATAGCCAAAACCCGGTATTCTCACCCGATGGCGGCAGTGTGGCGTTTTATAGTGCTGCCAGCAATCTGGTGGCGGGCGATACCAATGGAGCCTGGGACATTTTCCTCAAGGATTTAGAGACGGGGACAGTGCAACGGCTCTCTACCGCCGCTGATGGCAGCCAGGGGAATAATAGTAGCTACAACCCGTACAGCCCGGTATTCTCGCCCGATAGCGGCAGTATGGCGTTTGCGAGCCAGGCAAACAATCTGGTGGCGGGAGATGGCAATAAAGCTATGGATATTTTCCTTAAGGATTTGGAGACCGGAACCGGAGCCATCCGTCGGTTACCCGTAACAGCGGATGGCACACAAGCAAATGCAGCCAGCTACAACCCGGTATTCTCACCCGATGGCCGCAGTCTGGCGTTTT
>CAIVXW010000158.1 GCA_903910005.1 uncultured Methylococcaceae bacterium | reverse complement strand
GACATAGGACTCAAAATACAAAACCCGCTCGATTTCCCGGAGGGTCATGTCCAGCAGCAAGGCAATCCGTGACGGCAGGGATTTGAGAAACCAGATATGGGCAACGGGACTGGCCAACTCAATATGTCCCATCCGTTCACGGCGAAATTTGGATAGCGTGACTTCGACGCCACATTTTTCACAAATGACACCCCGGTGTTTAAGACGCTTGTATTTGCCACACAGACATTCATAGTCACTTACAGGGCCAAATATTTTGGCACAAAACAACCCATCGCGTTCCGGCTTGAACGTGCGATAATTGATGGTTTCCGGTTTCCTGACTTCCCCGAACGACCAGGTTCGAATCATGTCGGGCGAGGCCAGACTGATGCGAATACTGTCAAACTCCTCCGTCTGGTTTTGACGTCGCAGAAAATGAATGAGGTCTTTCATGAGTGATCTCCTGAATCTGTAGTATACGTCTTGAGGGTAGACGGTTAGCGAGGGTAACGCGGTAACCGCCAGGGAGCTGAAGGTTCATGGTAAATGGGAGGTGCCCGGCAGGATATTACCCTTCAGGGGCACCGGTGTCCGCCTAATCCTGCTCCAGTTCGATATTGATGCCCAGGGAACGAATTTCCTTGATCAACACATTAAAGGATTCCGGCATGGCGGCTTCCATACGGTGATCACCGTCGACAATATTCTTGTAAATTTTGGTGCGACCCGCCACGTCATCTGATTTAACTGTCAGCATTTCCTGCAATGTGTAGGATGCTCCGTACGCCTCCAGTGCCCAGACTTCCATTTCACCGAAACGCTGTCCGCCAAACTGTGCCTTACCTCCCAGGGGCTGCTGGGTAACCAGGCTATAGGGGCCAGTCGAACGGGCGTGCATCTTGTCGTCTACCAGATGATTCAATTTGAGCATGTACATATAACCCACGGTAACATCCCGCTCAAATGCCTCACCGGTTCTCCCATCGTACAGACGGGTTTGTCCACTTTCAGGCAATTCCGCCAGACGCAACAAGGTACGGATATCGTCTTCGGTCGCACCATCAAAAACGGGCGTGGCGATCGGGACTCCTCCCTTGAGATTGTTGGCCAGTTCCAGAACCTCATGATCTGTTAAACCGGCAATGTCTTCCTGCTTGCCGCTACAGTTATAGATGGCTTCCAGGTATTCCCGTACCGCCTGAATTTTGGCCCGGGCCTCCAGCATTTTGCCGAGTTTCAGCCCTAACCCCCTTGCCGCCCATCCCATGTGGGTTTCCAGTACCTGGCCGACATTCATGCGCGACGGTACGCCCAGCGGATTCAGCACGATATCAACCGGAACTCCTCCTGCCATATACGGCATGTCCTCGACGGGGACAATCTGTGAGATAACCCCCTTGTTACCATGACGCCCGGCCATTTTGTCACCTGGCTGAATCCTGCGTTTCACTGCCAGATACACCTTGACCATTTTCTGGACGCCAGGCGGTAAATCATCCCCTATGGCAATTTTCTTTTTCTTTTCCTCAAGCCGCCGATTCATCTCCTCCCTTTGAGCCTGTATCTGTTCGCTCAGGGTTTCGAGTTGAATATTGATATCCTCATCCTGCATTCGTATTTCAAGCCATTGTGCAGGCTTCAATTCATTGAGATACTCTTCCGTTATTCGGGTTCCTGACTTTACCGCCCCCGGACCGGAGGCGGCTGGTTGATCCATTAAAAGTGCCTTGAGGCGTTGGTTGAAATCTCCTTCAATAATTCTGAACTGTTCATTCAGGTCTTTCCTTACCCGTTCAATTTCGGCCTGCTCAATCTGTTTGGCCCGCTCGTCCTTCCTGACACCATCACGGGTAAAAACCTGCACGTCAATGACCGTACCATCCATACCTGATGGAACTCGTAACGACGTATCCTTGACATCAGAGGCTTTCTCGCCAAATATTGCTCGAAGCAATTTTTCTTCAGGTGTTAATTGAGTTTCCCCTTTGGGGGTCACCTTGCCCACCAGAATATCACCCGCCTTGACTTCAGCCCCAATGTATACAATACCGGATTGATCCAGTTTGGCCAAAGCTGATTCACCAACATTGGGTATATCTGCGGTAATTTCCTCCGGCCCGAGTTTGGTGTCACGAGCAACACAGGTTTTTTCCTCAATATGTATTGTAGTAAACCGATCCTCCTGGACTACCCGTTCCGAAATCAAAATTGAATCTTCAAAGTTATAACCATTCCATGGCATGAATGCAACCAGCAAGTTTTGTCCCAATGCCAGTTCACCCATGTCAGTAGAAGGGCCATCAGCGAGAATATCACCTTTAGCTACCTGATCACCCGGTTTGACCAGCGGTTTCTGATTGATGCAGGTATTCTGGTTTGAGCGGGTATATTTGACCAAATTATAAATATCAACGCCGGGTATACCCTCCTCGGTTTCATCATCATTCACCCGCACCACGATTCGTCCGGCATCCAGCGATACCACTTCACCGCCCCTTCTGGCGACGACAGTTACGCCCGAATCCTGCGCCACGATACGCTCCATGCCAGTACCCACCAGTGGCTTGTCAGTTCGCAGCGTAGGCACCGCCTGCCGTTGCATGTTCGATCCCATCAAAGCCCGGTTGGCATCGTCATGCTCCAGAAAAGGAATCAGTGAAGCGGCAACTGAAACGATTTGCCTGGAGGATACATCCATGTAATTGATTTTTTCTGCAGTCGACAAGGTAAACTCATCCTTGTGTCGGCAGGATACCAGGTCATCAATCAGTCGATTGCCTTCGTCCACATTGGCACTGGCCTGAGCAATGAAGTATTTTCCTTCCTCAATGGCAGACAGATACTCAATCTCGTCGGTCACGACCTGATCCACCACTTTTCTGTACGGCGTTTCCAGAAACCCGTACTCGTTGGTTCGGGCATACACTGCCAGGGAGTTAATCAAGCCGATGTTGGGGCCTTCCGGTGTCTCAATAGGGCACACCCGACCGTAGTGGGTGGTGTGTACGTCACGGACTTCAAACCCGGCCCGTTCGCGGGCGAGGCCGCCCGGCCCCAGGGCAGAAACCCGGCGTTTGTGAGTAACCTCCGACAAGGGATTGTTTTGATCCATAAACTGGGAAAGCTGACTGGATCCGAAAAATTCCTTGATTGAGGCACCAACCGGTTTTGCATTGATAATCTCCTGCGGCATGAGATTTTCCACATCAGCCAGTGACAGACGCTCTTTTACCGCACGCTCAACCCGAACCAGACCCAGTCTGAACTGGTTTTCGACCATTTCACCAACTGACCGAACCCGGCGATTGCCCAGGTGGTCAATATCATCCACGCTACCATGTCCATTTCTTATATTTATCAACTCGCGTAGCACATCAATGATATCTTCCTTGCTCAATACACCGGTACCTGTTACTTCCTGTCGCCCCAGTCGCCGATTGAATTTCATTCGACCTACTGCCGACAAATCATATCGGTCACTCGAGAAAAACAGATTCTCAAACAGAATCTGGGCAGCCTCCTTTGCCGGCGGCTCTCCCGGACGCATCATGCGATAAATTTCCACCAACGCGTCCAGTTGCGTCTCAGTAGAATCAATCCTCATGGCATTTGAAATATAGGATCCTCTGTCAAGATCATTGACGAACAGGGTTTTTATGCTTTTGATATCCGCTGCCATCATCTTGTTGATGAGGTCTTCGGTAATTTCATCATTGACCTTGGCCAATAATTCTCCCGTTGACGTAACAATCAGATTGTTGGCGAGT
>CAIVXW010000157.1 GCA_903910005.1 uncultured Methylococcaceae bacterium | reverse complement strand
TGCCGGAGCCTTATTGCTTGGTCAGGGGCAATCAGCATCGTTTGCCGAGCAAATTCCCATACTGAAATTTAACGGTTGGCGCAAAGCCAAAACGGATGAGGAAATGGCCCTGGCCAAATCCAGACGGGAAGCCAATGTCCAGGACTATGACTGGCTCAACCAGGCACCGGGCGGTGGGCACGACACACCCTTGCCTGATGACGGTTACCGGTTGCCTTCACGGGGACGTCCGCCACTGGACGAGGCCGAAGTGCTGATTGCCGAGGATGTAAGACTGGCGCGACGTTTACTGGCTCACATGTTATCCGAACAGGGTGTTAAAAAAGTTGAGTTCGTTGAGAACGGACGGGATGCCATCCACCATTTTTTTCATCACCGGCCCCATATTTTGTTCCTGGATATCGACATGCCAAACATGAATGGGCTTGAGGTTCTCAAACAAATCAAGTTATGGTCACCGGACAGTTTTGCCTGTATGGTGAGTGGACATGGCACGATGGCCAATGCCCGCGAGGCCAAAACGTTTGGGGTCAACGGATTTTTGATAAAGCCGATTAATTTGATCAATCTGAAACGGGTATTGGCTCTTTATGTCAAGTCGATGGAAACAGAGCAGTGACGGAATTTGATTGCCTCCTGGCCTCCGGCAGAAAAAAACACAAAATAAGCAAGGCGGACTATCAATCCGCCATGGAAACCCTGCGCGGCCCATTGCTGGATTTACAACAGCAACTCGAAGAAGCTGACAAAGCGGTATTGATTATTCTGGCCGGTGTCGATGGCAGTGGCAAAGGCGATATTCTCACGCTGCTGAACGAGTGGTTTGATCCACGCTATATGTACACGCATGCCTATGGAAACCCGACCGGGGAGGAAAGCCAAAGACCCCGGCACTGGCGGTACTGGATGAATATGCCGGTCAGGGGACACCTCGGGCTTGAAGTATTCGGCTGGTATGGACAACTGTTTTCTGATTGCCTCAGTGGCCGGATGATACCGCAACAGCGCGATGTCGAACTGGCCCATATCAATCGCCTGGAGAAAACCCTGGTTGAGAACGGGATGCCGGTTATTAAAATCTGGCTGCACTTAACTCAAAAACAACAGACCAAAAAAATCAGGAAGTTGGCCTCCAAACGCGATGAAACTGCGACGCTGACCGATTCGGAAAAACGTCATCTCAAACAATACCCTGACTTCATCAAAGTGGCCGAGACGATCCTGCAGGCAACCCAAACCGAACAGGCCGACTGGTTAATACTGAATGGTTACGATGCCAATTACCGGCGACTCAGTATTGCCCGGCATCTGGTCAATCGTTTATCCGCTATCGTCAGCGATCAAAAGAGTATCCCTCGCCAGGAGCCTGAAATTCCGCTCACAACGCTTGCCCCGGTGTCCCCTCGTTTGGCAAGCGTGGATTTAACCGGGGGCCTGGACAAGAAAACCTACCTCTTGCGTCTGAATCAACAGCAGCATACCCTGGCCCAATTGACCAATCAGGCCCGTCACAAAGGTATCGGAGCCATTCTAGTTTTTGAGGGATGGGATGCAGCCGGCAAAGGAGGGGCCATTCGCCGTTTGACGGCCGCACTGGATGCCCGCAATTACAGGGTTATCCCGATTGCTGCGCCTACGGTTGAAGAAAAAGCCCACCATTATCTCTGGCGATTCTGGAGACAGGTACCCGGAAACGGGCAAATCAGCCTGTTTGATCGGAGCTGGTATGGTCGGGTCTTGGTTGAGCGGGTCGAAGGGCTGGCCCAACCGGTGGAGTGGCTGCGTGCCTATTCAGAAATCAATGAATTTGAACAGGAACTGACCGGACATGGCATTCTGGTATTGAAATTCTGGTTGCACATCAGCAAGGAGGAGCAGTTGCGACGTTTTGCCAAGCGGGAAAATACCCACTACAAGCGGTATAAAATCACCGCAGACGATTACCGCAATCGCTCCCGCTGGGATGCCTACGAACAGGCCGTCGAAGCCATGCTGGCCAGAACCGACACTGCCACGGCTCCCTGGCATCTGATTGCGGCGGAAAACAAATACATCGCCCGAATCCAGATTTTTGAACGGGTAATTACAGCCTATCAGGATCGATTGCTGCGGGCTTGAACCACCAATAACCCCAAAAGAAACCCCGCTCTTTAAGGCAGGGGAGTTGGCTCCCCATAACCAAACCGTTCGATAAGGCCTCTGGCCTCAGTACCAGCCAGAAACTGCAAAAATGCCCGTGCCGCCGGGTTGTTTCGGCCCTTTTCGAGCAGTACGGCATCCTGCCGCAGGGGAGGGTGCAGGTGGGCTGGAATTTTCCAGACCGATCCACCGGCAGTCAATTGACCGTTTTCCTCAACCTGGGAGAGCGCGATGAACCCCAGCTCGGCGTTACCGCTACGAATGAATTGTTGGGCCTGGGCAACATTTTCACCCAGTACGAAGCGGGGTGAGAGGGTTTCCAGCAATCCCAGTTTCCGCAACACCTCCACCGCCGCTGCCCCATAAGGTGCCACTTTGGGATTGGCCAAAGCCAGATGGTCAAACCGTCCCTGCCGCAAGACATTTCCCGTATCATCAACCCAACCGGTTTTGTCACTCCACAACACCAATCGCCCGATTGCATACGTGAAGCGACTGCCCGCAACGGCCAGATGTTCCTGCTCCAGTCGGGAAGGGACGGCATCGTCCGCCGAGAGCAAAACCTCAAACGGGGCACCATTCCGTATCTGGACATAAAATTTGCCACTGGCTCCGGTTGCGATATTCAGATGATGGCCGGTCTTTTGGGCGAACAGGTCAGCCACCGGCTTGATGGGGCCTGCAAAACTGGATGCCACCGCAATTTGCACCGGATCGGCCCATAGCGGGGCGACGCTTATCGACAACAGCAGTATCAGCAAACAATAAATAGGCATGGGTATGTCCCGTATCGGCTTTAGCGGACGTCGCTCGGGTTATACAAACAGCCAGTCCGCTTCCTGAATGTTTGTCATGCAGGTTTGCAGGGATATCCCCCTTGATGCTTCAAACCACTTGAGGCTGGATCCGGCGTAACTCA
>CAIVXW010000156.1 GCA_903910005.1 uncultured Methylococcaceae bacterium | reverse complement strand
TTGCAGATACTCCCACCACCCGGGTTCCCCTTCCCGGTGGGTCGCTGTATTTTAATACTCCTGCGATATACTCCTACCCCGACGCAGGTGAATACCTGCAGCGTGTCCGATACGCCTCTCACACTTTTCTTTTGCCTTTGCCTTTATTCCCCGGTTCACTGCCAGACCCGCTCCTCAAATCAGCAGATTGCCTTCACCGTCCCCGCAGCGTTTACTCCTTTCCGTCTCTAAAACTGGAAGCGCGGAAGGCATCTCAAAGTGCCATTCCGATTGAACCTGGGTCGGCAATCTGCAAGAATGCACGCCGTATCTGAACCTGCTGCCTGACTACGATTGCCACCACTGAAGCCTGTCTCCATGACGGCAAACAACGGTGCCAGTCCTCAATGTGTGCCATCCTCCTGGCGCACAGACCCTGCTGCGGACACATTCCGCCGATTTTTCAGTGGTGCGTATGGGGATATGTCCCCGACGCCTGCCGCCTGAACCTCAATAAATCATCAGGAAACACACCATGTCCAACCGGCAAGATACCCTTGATACCCTGGATACAGGGGACGCACCCGCCCTCAAGCGGGCTTTGATTAACCGCCTCATTTATTCGATTGGCAAGGATCCGCTCGAAACCCAGGAACGCGACTGGTTTAATGCCCTGGCCTATGTGGTCAGGGATCTGGTCACGGTGCGCTGGATGGACTCCACCCGCCAGTATTATCTGCAGGATGCCAAGCGGGTGTATTATTTATCCATGGAGTTTCTGATTGGTCGCAGTCTGAGTAATAGCCTGATGAATCTGGGCTGTTACGAGTCCTTCAGACAGGTTCTGGATGATGTGGGCCTGCAACTCGACAATGTGTCAGAACTGGAAGAGGAAGCCGGTCTGGGTAATGGGGGGCTGGGACGCCTGGCGGCCTGTTTTCTGGATTCCATGGCAACCTTGCGAATACCGGGCTTCGGCTACGGTATTCGCTACGACTATGGCATGTTCAGTCAGTCGATTGATAACGGCTATCAGGTAGAGCATCCGGACAACTGGCTGAGGTATGGCAATCCCTGGGAATTTGCCCGACCCGATGTATTGTACCGGGTTCGCTTTGGTGGTCAGATCAGCGAACAGGCCGGAGCCGACGGGGTTATCCGCCCGGTCTGGAAGGATACCGATGACGTCATGGCCATGGCCTATGATACCCCGGTGCCAGGGTTTGGCGAGGGTACGGTCAATAACCTGCGCCTGTGGGCAGCCAAGGCGACCCGTGATTTCGAGTTGCATTATTTTAATGAAGGCAATTATATCAAGGCGGTCGAAGAGAAAAACCGCTCCGAAAACCTGTCAAAAGTGCTGTATCCGGATGATACCACCCAGATGGGACGCGAATTGCGGCTCCGGCAGGAATACTTTTTCGTCAGTGCCTCGCTACAGGATATCATCAAAAACTTCCAGCGCGATCACCGTCGCTTTGATGACTTGCCCAACGAAGTGGCCATTCAGTTGAATGATACCCACCCCTGCATCGCCATCCCTGAACTGATGCGCATGCTGGTGGATGAAAATAACCTGCCGTGGGAGCAGGCCTTTGCCATCACCGTCAAAACCTTCTCCTATACCAACCATACCCTGCTGCCGGAGGCTCTGGAAACCTGGCCGGTCAAACTGTTTGAACGCCTGTTGCCGCGCCATCTGCAAATCATCTATGAAATCAATTTCCGCTTTCTGCGTGAGGTCAGTCAGCAGTTTGCCGGTGACATGGACCTGATCCGCCGACTGTCGCTGATTGATGAAGACGGCGGCAAACGCATTCGCATGTCCCATCTGGCCATTGTGGGCAGTCACAAGGTCAACGGGGTGGCGCAACTCCATTCCGAGTTGATGCAGCGCACCATTTTCCGCGATTTCGCCCGTATTTACCCTGACCGTTTCATCAATATCACCAACGGGGTTACCCCGAGACGCTGGCTCAACCAGGCCAATCAACCGCTCTCCAACCTGATTGACGCAGCCATCGGCACCGGCTGGGTCAATCAACTTGACCAACTGGAACAATTACTGCCACTGGCTGATGATGCAGTTTTCAGGGAGCGGTTCATGGCTGCCAAGGCCTGTAACAAAACCCGATTGGCCGGGTTGCTGCAGAACCGTTGGGGGGTTACGGTGGATCCGGATTCCCTGTTTGATGTCCAGATCAAACGCATCCATGAATACAAGCGGCAACTGCTCAACATGCTGCATGTTATCACCCGCTATAACCGGATCAGGGCCAACCCGGCCGCCTGCCCGGTGGCCCGCACCGTCATACTGGGCGGCAAGGCGGCTCCGGGTTACCGCATGGCCAAGCTCATCATCAAACTCATCAATGATATTGCCTCCACCATCCAGCGTGACCCGCTCATGCAGGGGCGGCTCAGTGTGGTATTTGTGCCAAACTATAATGTCTCGCGGGCGATGGAACTGATTCCGGCGGTCGATTTGTCAGAACAGATATCGACAGCCGGTACCGAAGCCTCCGGTACCAGTAACATGAAAATGACCCTGAACGGAGCCTTGACCATAGGAACCCTGGACGGTGCCAACATTGAAATACGGGACAGGGTGGGTGCGGACAATTTTTTCATTTTTGGCCATACCGCCCAGCAACTGGCAGAACTCAGGGCCGCCCATTACAACCCCTGGGATTATTACCATGCCAATCCGGAACTGGCTCATGCCATTGACCTGATCAGTGCCGGCCATTTTTCTCCCGACGAACCGCACCGCTTCCAGCCATTGATCGACTCGTTGCTGCTGGGCGGTGACCCCTACGCCTTGCTGGCCGATTATGCCGACTATATCGCGGCCCAGGATGCAGTGGATCAGTTATACCAGGACAGGGATGCCTGGGCTCGCAAGGCCATTATCAATGTGGCCCGGTCAGGCTATTTTTCCAGCGACCGTTCGATCGGCGAATATGCCGACAAAATCTGGCAGGTCACTGCCTCACCCTCCTGAATAACGGGGAATCCTTATGTTGCAGTCGTCCAGCCAGTTTGCAAATGCGTATGCCATTGCCGTCATCAAGGCCGATGGCTCGGTGGTGGCCTGGGGCGATCCGGAGCGGGGCGGTGATCTTTCGGTGGTGCGGAACAAACTGGATGGCACTATCAACGCCGTAGCGATTCATGCCGCTGCCGAGTCTTTCGCTGCCCTGCGTCAGGATGGCTCGGTAGTGACCTGGGGGGCGATGGCTGCACCTGCCATCAGCGGCACACCGGCGGTGCAGGCACTGGCTTCCACCTGGGGAGCCTTTGCCGCCCGCCGCGCTGACGGGTCGGTAGTGGCCTGGGGCGATGCGGCGTTTGGTGGCGATACCGCCGCCGTGGCGACTCAACTGGATGGTGGTGTAGACGTGGAGTCGATTTATGCGACTGAAAGTGCCTTCGCGGCCCTGAGGGTCGACGGTTCAGTGGTGACCTGGGGCAATGCCCGGGCTGGTGGAGCCAGCCAGCGCGTGGCCGCTCTCCTCGACGGAACCCTTGAGGTCACGGCCCTCTACGCCACCGCCAGCGCGTTTGCCGCCCTGAGGGTTGATGGTTCGGTAGTGACCTGGGGAGACAGCGGGGCAGGGGGAGACAGTGATGCGGTGGCCGCCCTGCTGGACGGTCGTCAGCCGGTCACCCGCCTGTACGCCAACCCCTACGCCTTTGCCGCACTCCGGGCCGACGGTTCGGTGGTGACCTGGGGCGATGCACGTCACGGTGGCGACAGTCAGGCACGGGCGGATCAACTGGACGGTACCCAAGCCGTCGTGTCGATTGAGGCAACCCGTACCGCGTTTGCCGCGCTCCGGCAGGATGGCTCGGTCGTGAGCTGGGGCGATACCCACTGGAACCGTGCATGGGCACCCCTCAAGGGGGAGGTACCGGTTA
>CAIVXW010000155.1 GCA_903910005.1 uncultured Methylococcaceae bacterium | reverse complement strand
GTCAGTTTTTTCACTTGGCTGGGACAACTTGCAGGCGTGGTGGTGAGTTTTCAGGAAAGACGCATTTTAGACGACTGGGGGGCAGAATGTCGGGTGTACGGATTGTTGCGGCACGCGGTGCCAAAGCTCACCCAGGACAGTACCGTTGCCAAGGCCGACAAGCCAGATAGCGTTTTGTGTTAGGCTGGTGGCCGCTGGCCGGGACACAGCGTTGGACACCTACAGCGGGGACACCTCAGGGTGCGGTGTTGAGTCCCTTACTGGCTAACATTTACCTGCATCCGTTGGACTTGCGGATGGAAGGAGGGGAGGCGCAAGCCTTCCCTACCCCTATCTCTCGCCTCCCTGGCCCGAATTGAGGTTATTGTTGCATGCTCCATTACATCCTGCGCCGCATTCTCTACGCCATCCCCCTGTTGGTCGGCATCAATCTGCTGACCTTCGTGTTGTTCTTTGTGGTGAATACACCGGATGACATGGCACGCATGCATCTGGGCCAGAAGCATGTGACCGCCGAGGCCCTGGCCAAGTGGAAGCATGAGCGCGGTTATGATCTGCCCCTGTTTCTGAATCAGCAGGCCCCTGGAATCGACCGGTTGACTCAAACCATTTTCCATCAAAAGTCAGTCGGGCTGTTTTTGCTTAATCCCGGTCGTTCCGATGATGGACGCGACATCGCCGCCGACATTGGTCAGCGTATGGGGCCGTCGCTGGCTCTGGCGGTTCCCGCCCTGTTGCTGGGATTATGGCTTCACATCAGTCTGGCCCTGATGCTGGTGTTTTTCCGGTTGACCTTTCTGGAACCCGCCGGGCTGGCAGCCTGCGTGATTCTGATGTCGATTTCGTCGTTGTTTTACATCATTACCGGCCAGTTTGTGGGAGGTCGCCTGTTGCAGCTCGTACCCATTTCCGGCTATGACGACGGGCTGGCGGCATTCCGCTTTCTGTTGTTACCGGTTGTCATCAGCCTCATCAGCGGGGCCGGGTCAGGCATCCGCTGGTATCGCACCCTGTTTCTGGAAGAAATCGGAGCCGATTACGTGCGAACGGCCCGGGCCAAGGGCTTGCCTGAAACGGTGGTATTGTTTCGCCACGTTCTGGGTAACGCCCTCATTCCCATACTGACCGGTGTCGTGGTGGTACTGCCATTGCTGTTCACCGGCAGTTTGCTGACTGAATCCTTTTTTGCCATTCCCGGTCTGGGCAGCTATACCCTGGATGCCATCAATCAGCAGGATTTTGCCATCGTACGGGTTATGGTATTCCTGGGTTCGGCCCTGTATATCCTGGGACTGCTTCTGACCGATATCTCGTATACCCTGGTCGATCCCAGGGTGCGCCTGAATTGAGAACACGATGCCGGTCATACTCTGGACGGATGCCCTGTTCCTGCTGGTTTTGCTCGGCCCGGCACTGCTGCTGCCCGCCATTCGCAACCGTGAACCCTTCATCAGACCCTGGCGCAGTGTGCTGGCCAGCGGTACCGCCCGTGCTTCCCTGGTTATCCTGTCGGCTTTTGTGCTGATCGGCCTGGCCGATTCGATTCACTACCGCCCCGCCGATGCGGGCGGAACCGACCCGGATGAAATCATCAGCCTGCTGGATCGCTGGCTGGACGGGCCGCGCCATCACAGTGAGAAAACCTATTCCGAACCCCTGGCGGCCTATGCCCACACCCGTGAAGCAGTAACGGATGCGGCGGGTGCTACCGCCTGGCTTTATCCCCGCCTGCAATACGGTGGCCGTCACCTGCATGATCCCGAGCGCGAGCGTTGGCCCGATATCAGGCAGCGGGTCGGTTGGGGACTACTCAAGGCTTCGCTGCTGGCGGGCCTGCTGTGGGCAATCACCCAAAAACTCCATCGCCGCAACAAACCGGAGCGACCGAGTGCTGCCGCCGCCCGGATAACCCTGCTGTTGCTATGCCTGCTGACGGGGGTTGTAGCGGAACTGGCCAACGACTATCACGTGTTGGGTACCGACAAGGTTGGGGAAGATGTGCTGTATCAAAGCCTCAAAAGTGTCCGCACCGGGCTATTGATGGGGATACTCACCACGGTAGCCACCCTGCCGCTGGCACTGGGACTGGGTGTGATGGCCGGGTATTTCCGGGGCTGGGTGGATGATGTCATTCAGTATGTCTACACCACCCTGAATGCCATTCCGGGGGTTTTGCTGATTGCCGCTGCCATGCTCATCATGCAGGCCTGGATGGGTCGCTACGACGCCAGCCTGACCAGCCTTGCGGTGCGGGCCGATCTCAGGCTACTGGCCCTGTGCCTGATTCTGGGGCTGACCAACTGGACGGGATTGTGCCGGTTACTCCGGGCTGAAACCCTGAAACTGCGCGAAATGGACTACGTCCAGGCGGCCCGCATTCTGGGGGTGAGTACCCCCCGGATACTGTTGCGACACATACTGCCCAACCTGTTTCATCTGGTGCTGATCAGTCTGGCCCTGGATTTCAGCTCGCTGGTATTGGCCGAGGCGGTGTTGTCGTATGTCAACATCGGCGTTGACCCGGCTACCTACTCCTGGGGCAACATGATTAACAGTGCCCGGCTGGAAATGGCCCGCGAGCCGGTGGTCTGGTGGTCGCTGGCGGCAGCCTTTGTGTTCATGTTCAGCCTGGTGCTGGCCGCCAACCTGTTTGCCGACGCGGTTCGCGATGCCTTCGATCCCCGCCGCAACTGAGCGGTGGAAGTGCCCTGCGTCAGCGCAGGATATCGATGATTCTGAGCCGTTCCTCATCGGAGCGGTAGCGGGCGAAAAACTGCGGAATGATATGCTGCTGGATGGCCGTTACCTGCGCCGGGCTGGCACCCAGCCGGGCCAGATCAAGCAGCGGCTGTTTCCCGGTATGGCAGGCGGCGCATTCCGGCCCTTGCCGATTCAGTGGCGTGTGCAGGCGGGCCTTGAGCAGACTTCGTTCGGGTACTGCGGCGTTCTGCCAGGTTTGTTCAACCTCCCGGGCGAAATCACTGTCACGCCGGGCCAATGCCGGAACCCCCTGACTGAACGGGGCGATTTTCACGGTACCGGACAGGGAAACGGCATTGTCGGTCTGGCTGCCGGTTCTGAAGCGACCGGCATCGCCCTGTACCGGAACCCAGGCGGGATAATCCAGCCAGTCATACTGAAGTTGCACCGATTCCGGCCTGAAATGGCAGGTCTCGCAGGCAATAAAACGGCTGTGCATGTTGAGGAAGGTTCTGTCCCGCAGTTTTTTGCCGTGCGGCAACGGCGCGTGGCAGCTTTGGCAGAAGGCTTCGCCCCGGGTCAGTGGCTGGAGCTGGCGGTGAAACGGTGCCAGACCCGTCGGTTCCCGCAGGGTGACGTTCTGGTGTTCGCGAACCTGCTGCCCTGCCTTGTGCAGGGTTTCGGCATCCGGACGGGCCTGCCGGTACTGCCGGACATAGAGGGCTTCATCGGCCAGAACCGTACCCGGCCAGCCGCCCCAGAGGAATAAAATCAGAAGGATCATGTCGTGAATCGGCCAAATTGAGAGGAATGGACGTATTATCCTGCAAGTGCCGTGCAGCGGGGACATGCCCCGCCCAAATCGCAACCGCAAACCCCGCACAGCCGGAAAGCCCCGCATCAGCAAGCCATTTGCCGCACCCCGCTCACCCCTGCCCACAATCGCCTCATCCGGGTGAAATCACACAAAAATCTTACATCTTCTTACAGGTACACAACGATACATAATTCTCGGGTAGACTCCCCGAAACCGTAGTTTTCCGGATTCTCCCCTCCATGCCGTCCGTCTGCCATGGAGCCACCAACGAACTCGCTGCGTGCCCCCGATCATGCCCAAAACCAGCACTCCATCCCATTCAACCCTGCCAGTTCACTGGCTGGCTGCCTTGTTGCAGGTGTCGTCCGGGGTTCTTGCCGATTCCGCAGCCCCGTTGGGCCAGATCAATGAGTACCTCCGGATAAGCGGCGAGTTGCGTGGCCGTTATGAGGCCTACGATGTCTTCAAGCCGGTTCTTGATCCGGCCCGGGGCATTACCGCCAACAACAATGACTACGCCTTTGGAGCCTTGCGTGCCCGCGTGGGTGTTGCGCTGACCACTCCCTCTGTCGATGGCTTTGTGCAGGGACAGTACAGTGGCTTCTATGGTATGGCAAACGGAACGTTTGCCGGCCCACCGGTAGGGCCGCTGGGTCTGGGCGGGGCTTATTTCCGTGACAGCGGCCAGATTGATCCGGGCCAGGTGTTTCTGCGTCAGGCCTACGTGACGATCAAAACCACGCCCTGGGGCTTGCCGGGCGGTGCTTTCAAGGCAGGACGCTTTGAGATTGCGGAGGGTCTGGAATACAAGACCGGTGATTCCAAATTCGATACCCTCAAGACCACCCGAGTCTCGCAACGGCTCATCGGCCCATTCGATTTTACCCACATCAATCGCAGTTTTGACGGGTTCTCGCTGGTTTACGATCAGCCTGGCTATAACGTCAAACTGGATGCCGCCCACCCGACCCAGGGGGGCTTCAACATCGATGCCCAACAGGAAATCAGCAAAATTGACCTGTTTTATGCCGCGCTCACCAGCAAGCGTGATACCTGGTTACCGGGAACGGAACAGCGTTTGTTCTACGTATACTACGGCGACGACCGCAACATCGTCCCGGTCGACAACCGACCGGTCACTGCAAGGCTTCCCATGAGTCGCCAGAACCTGCAGATTCACACCGTCGGCACCCATTTGCTGTCAGTGCAGCCCCTGGGCGAGGGAGCCGTCGATGCCCTGCTCTGGGGAGCCTATCAGTTCGGTGACTGGGCCAATCTGGATCATCAAGCCTATGCAGTGGACGCTGAACTGGGTTACCAGTGGACACAGGCTCCACTCAAACCCTGGCTCCGGGCCATCTATTACCGGGGATCAGGCGATTCAAACTCGGGTGACGGTACCCATGAAACCTTTTTCCAGGTACTCCCCACCGTCCGGGCCTATGCCAAATTTCCCTATTTCAACATGATGAACATTCAGGATGCGTTCGTACAACTGAATGTCACACCGACCACCACCACCCGGGTCGGGGTGGATTTTCATTATCTGACGCTCACCAATGAAGAGGATCTGTTTTATGGCGGTGCCGGTGCTACTTCGCGCTCAGGTAGCTGGGGGTATTTTGGCCGGGCCTCAGGCGGCAACAGCAGCGTAGGTGAAATGGTTGATCTGAGTTTCAGCCATAACCTGACCAAAGAGCTATCCTGGAGCCTGTATTATGCCCATGCGTTCGGGGATGACGTAACCCGCAGCATTTATCAACTGAAAAACGATGCCGATTTCGGTTTTATTGAGTTCAACCTGTCAATCTGACGTCACAACACTTAATCGGGGTAGCATTTCGATGAATTTTTCCACCATTCTGCACCCAATCGCCTCCCGGCCGGAACTGGCGGATCATTATCTGACCGATGGCTTGTTGACCTGCCATTACCCTGATATTCCAGGTCTGCTCACTACCCTGGATAACTATCTGTCCAGCCAGGGTATATCTCCGGATGAATGTATTGCCCTTGAATGCATCAATTCGGTTCCGGGTGCCTTGTCAATACTGCTCATGCTGTACAGACGGCAGGGTTTTGTGCTGCTGCCGCCGTCGGAAAAGGGGGAGGAACTCTCGCAACTCAAACCCATACCCGGTTTTTGCAGTCGCCGTATCCGGGTACTGCCGGTATCCGGAGATGCCGTCGAACGCTGGCAGAACGACCCCGCCTGTTACCTGACAGTGGACAACCATGCGCCGTCCGGTACTGACCCGCTATTGCCGCCGGACGATATTCGCGGGCGTTTATTCCTCAGAACCTCGGGTAGCATGGGGACGGCCAAACTGGTGGTTCATTCGCATGAAGGCCTGCTGGGCAATGCCGACAACGTGCGCCGCAAGTACGGGTTTAGCCCGGAGGATCGGGCTACCATTCCGGTTCCCATCTTTCACATGTACGGCATGGGAGCCGAATTGCTGCCCGCCCTGCTGGCCGGTGCCTCGATTGACCTGCAGCAAAATACCAACCTCATCAAGTATCTGGATCGGGAACGCCGCTTCAAACCGACCATTGCCTTTGTAACGCCCAATCTGGTGGAAATGCTGCTGCAGGGTAAACGAACCCCGACCCCTTATCGCGTCATGGTGGTGTCGGGACAGCGTTTTCCGCAAGACCTGTTCAGGGCATTCGATCCCCTGTGCGGTGGCCGACTGGTTAACCAGTATGGCAGTTCGGAAATGGGTGCCATTGCCGCCTGCGAACCCGATGATCCCTTTGAACTGCGTTTGTCGAGTATCGGTCGTCCCATGCCGGATGTCCACCTGAAACTGGAAAATATAGAGGAGGGTATCGGGGAACTGTATTGTCATCATCCGTATGCGTATCTGGGCTACATGAGCGAAGAGGGAGCCTGGATTAGTCGGGCCACTGAGTGGCATCGTACCGGCGATATTGGCCGGTCACTCGATAATGGTTTGATTGAGGTTCTGGGACGGGCCGACGACAGCG
>CAIVXW010000154.1 GCA_903910005.1 uncultured Methylococcaceae bacterium | reverse complement strand
GCAGCGGCCTGATAGCGCACCGACGGAAACAAGGGGCGCGGGCTGACTTCACCCGGTCGTATCGATTGCTCGACAGGAAACAGCGATATGTTGGCAGTTGCATCATCCAGGCGGGCACAGGCCACTACGGTATGGGTGGTGCCCAGGTCAATACCCACCAGGTAACAGGGTGCCTTGATTGGCGGCATGAGGGTTATTTCCGAAAGGGCCAGCGGTTCTTGCGTTCAGTGTTGCCGGAAGCGGCTTGATCCGGCGGAGACGACACGGCATCCTGCCCGGCAGGCACGTCGGCTGATTCAGTTGGTTGGGATTCTGACTGCTCCATGTTCGCGGCCGGAAACGGTGCCTCCGGCACCACCGCATCCGTGCTGCCTGACTGTGAGGCCGGATCGGTAGCCCTGACATTGAACTCAACCTTCCAGCGTTCCTGCCCGTCACGCGCAACTGCTTCCAGTTGCAGGGTACCGACTTCCGTGACCCGAGCTGCCAGCCGAACCGGTACTACCTGACCGGCCGGATGGTGTTCCGTCCCCAGGGTAATCTCAATTTGCTCCAGTTCCTCCATCTCATCGTCAGCCCAATACTCCAGACGGGTTCCTACCCCGTCGTCACGCCGTACCCGGGAGGCAAAAAAGCGGAAGTGTACGGGTTCACCCACCACCACGCCGAATTCATGGGGCGGCAAATCAGCTTCGGTACCCTCTTCCATACCAAATGGCGCAATACACAGGGCTTCAAGCGGCGGAGCCAGCCCCGGTATGGCTGGCATGGCACTTTCCACACCAACGTAATAGGCCGCCGCCGTCCCTCCCCGAATGCGAACCCCCCTGCCCTTCCTGATGTAACCGTAATAAGCTGCCCCCCGTGCTACCGCCAGGTCAAGGTCGGCTCCGGGCAGTATACGGGCCAGCGGTGCCCCTTCACCGGCCAGCCAGGTGTTGAGGGTCTCCAGTAACCGTTCCGCCAGTGCCCCGGATTTGAATACCCCACCGTTCAGCAGCACGGCTGTGGGATGCAGAAAAGCAGCATTTTCGGGCAGGTTAAATCCCTGCAACTCCCGGGTAGCTCCCAGTTGACGGCCCAGAAAGGCGGCCAGATGACAGGTGATGCGGGCATCCTTGGCGTAGGGCAAACCCAGCGTGGTCAGACCGGTACGGGCCTGCACCACCGGGCGGTCAGAGACTGAAACCCGGGGAAAGAACCCCTCAACCAGGGTACGATTGACTTCATCCCGGGTCAGACTGGTACGCAAGGTGCCGCTGATGAAGGAAGACCCCCGACTGGGCACGATCACCGCGACTTCGGATTCATCACCCAGTGCCAGCAACGCCTCCTTGGCGTCCCGGCAACCGTGGGTCAGGGCCTGAATCTGCCAGGTTTCCAGACGCTTGCCCTCGGCTTCCAGTTTGGCCTTGAGGACGTAAGCCAAGGCCAGATCCATGTTGTCTCCGCCGAGCAGGATATGATCCCCGATGGCCACCCGGTTCAGAACCAGATTGCCTGCTTCCTCGGTTACGGCGATCAGCGAGAGGTCGGTGGTACCGCCGCCGACGTCCACCACCAGAATGATGTCACCCGGTTTAACCTGCTCGCGCCAGCGTCCCTGACTGGCCTGAATCCAGCTATACAGCGCGGACTGGGGTTCCTCCAGCAGGATGGCCTGATGCAGCCCCACGGCATGGGCGGCTTCCACGGTCAGTTCGCGGGCCGCCGGGTCAAATGAAGCCGGTACCGTAATGACCAGATCCTGGTCGATCAGGGGGGCATCGGGAAAGCGTGCATTCCAGGCATCACGCAGATGTTGCAGATACTGTCGGGAGGCTTCCAGGGGGGAAACATGCGGCACGTCTGCGGGCGATTGTACCGGCAGCAGGGGCGAACGCCGATCCACGCCAGCATGGGACAACCAGCTTTTGGCACTGGCAACCAGGCGGATCGGGGTCTTGCTGCCCAGTTGCCGGGCCAGTTCTCCCGTCACGGCTTCCGGTTGTTCATTCCAGGGCAACACGATATCGGCAGGAGACAACTCGGCGACATGAGCCTGATACAGGAAGGACGGTAACTGAGTCTTTTCTCCGATGCTGCCCGGTGCCGTCAACTGGGTAACAGGCAGGACTTCAACCGGAGCCTGCTCGCCATCGCAGCGGCCCAGTTCAGCATAGGACACCACACTGTTGGTCGTGCCCAGGTCTATACCTACGGAATAACGAACTTCACTCATAGCTCTACCTCGGCTTGGGCAATGATGTTGACGTCATGTCCCTCGGCAATCCGGGGCAGTTTGATGCCGGTGGCTTTCCAGCCACGGTGTATCAGGGTACCGGTAAAGGGAGCCTCACCCACAATATGTCCGGATACCCGGACGCTGCCAGCATCGTAGCCTTTGGGCAGGGTCAGGCGGGTACTCTCCGCCTCGGTTCGCACCGGTTCCAGTACAAAATGCTCCTGGACAACCTTGCGGCAACCGTCATGAACCACCCGGGCTGCGGCACCGATTTCGGCATCGGAAAAGGCTCCCAGGTTTTCATTGACAAAATCGACAAAACGGGCTTCTTTCTGTAACAACCCCAACAATTGCAGGGCGGCGTCCGGCGTTGCCTGCCTGACGACGACGGTTTCCCGAACCGGTTTGGCGGACGCAGGGGCAGGCTCGACCCTGACCGCTTCCCGGGACGGTACTTCGGGAGGTTCACGCTGAATGACCGTCTGAGTGGCCGTCGATTTTTGGCGCAAAAGAGCCATGACGGCAACAGACAGCAGGGCAATCTGCAAAATTGCCAGCAAGGCGGTCGAGCCGATCAGGATGAGATGGTACAGATCCAGGGTAGTCGGAATCAGGTGGGGATCTATCTGTATGGGCATGTCGGATTCTGAATGGTTCGGGTTAATTATTGTTATGGGGAGCCTCAACGGGGAGTCGCCCCGCCCCGGCCTGCAGAGCCTGAATACCCATGACTGTCTTCAGAATATTACGGGCAGCATGGGTGCGACGACTGTGCATGTAGCGTTCCGACACATCGGACGGCACCTTTTCGGCATCGAACGCTGTTTTGACGCCACCCAATCGCTGTTCGCATTTCTTCAACACGATATCGGTGATGGCGCGTGAGTCCAGGCGATCATCGCTGTGCGCCCGGGTTTCATCATTGACGCATTGCTGGTAGTCAACCAGGGTGCGTTGTACCTTTTGCAGAGTCTCGTCAGACAGGGTGGTAGCCTGCCACTGCCCGTCAGGAGCAGCCAGGGTCATACACGGCACACACAGGGACAAGACCGATAACAACAGTTTTTTTTGAATGGACATCGCTGATGATTTCCTTCGGATTGAAAGGGTAAGGGAGGGAATGCGAACCCTCAGTGAAGCGAGTGGGTCAGGAACCAGTCAAGCAGGCGAACCAGTGCGATAATGCTGCCCACCGAACCTACAATCCACAGGGTTTGCCGGTGCATGGCCTTGGCCAGTTGCACCTCCAGTT
>CAIVXW010000153.1 GCA_903910005.1 uncultured Methylococcaceae bacterium | reverse complement strand
CTCGTTCGAGGACTACCTGCAACTGGTTGATACGGTCGGACGCACGATCCGCACCGACAAAAAAGGCTACATTCCCGGCGAAACACCGAAGATACTGGCCCGCCTGAACATCGACACCGATACCTTCATTGAACATGCCAGCCGGTTCCTCAAGGAATTTGGCCACGCAGTCGGTCGTCCGGAAGCAATGGTCGCCCACGCAGCCAAACGCCAGGCCAAATACCTGCGTGGCATCCAGACGGCCCGAGCCCTGTGCTGCCAGCGCAAGGCGGCATAGGCTAAAACCATGACCCGAACTTATGACCCGCGCCCGTCAGAAAAAAACCAGACCGAAGCACGACTCAGCCTACCGGCAGATTTTTTCCCATGCCCATGTGGTTGAGGAGTTACTGCGGGGCTTCATCGACGACGACTGGGTCGACCGACTGGACTACACTACCCTGGAACCGGTCAAGGGCAGTTACGTCAGCGATGACCTGAAGAATCGCCACAACGATGTGGTGTGGCGGGTCAAACTGAAACAGGGCGAACAGTGGTTGTACCTGTATCTACTGCTGGAATTTCAGCGCCGGAATGATCCCTGGATGGCCTTGCGCATCCTGGTTTACGTCGGGTTGCTGTATCAAGACCTGATCAAATCGGGGATAGTGGGCCGCAAGAAGGGCCAGCTCAGAAAATTACCGGCGGTGCTGCCGATGGTGATTTACAATGGCAAAACCCGCTGGACGGCGGCGACAGAAGTGTACGATTTGATAGAGCCGGTACCGGAATCGTTGTCGCGTTATCTGCCGAAACAAACGTACTGGCTGCTGGATGAAGGCCGAACCGGTGAAGACGACCTACCGAAAACGGACAATACGCTTGCGGAAATTGTCCGGCTGGAAAACAGCCCGGACCCGGAAGTGATGCAGGCCGTGATAGCCCGTTTGACCCGGCGACTGGCACATCCCGAACACGCCAGCCTGAGAAATGCGCTGACGATGTGGATCAAACAGGTCTTGCTGAGGAAGCAATTACCGAAAGACGACACACTTGAAATCAACGACCTGGATGAGGTGATGACCATGCTTGAAGAACGAATCGGACAATGGAGTCAAAAATGGAAACAGGAAGGCAAGATTGAAGGCGAGGCCGCAGTCCTTGAACGCCTGTTGCTCAAGCGTTTCGGCCCGCTCAACCCAACGACGGAACAAAAACTGAAGACAGCCACGCTGGCACAACTGGAAATCTGGACAGATCGGATACTGGATGCCACCCGGATCGAGGATGTGTTCAGCATCCATTGATATCCCAGAAATCACGCGGCCTACCGATAAGGACACCCATTTTGCCCCATTTTGTTCTCGACAGGCTACGTACAGCAGCGAAGAAGGACGGGGGCAACGATTCAAATCGTCCACCTCTATCCCAATCCCAATCAACGCCTGTGCATCTGACACGACGCAGGAGCCGGATGCGTTAGTTCTCTACGGCGACTTGGTTCGATAAACTCACCTGATGTCGCCGGAAAACAAACGCCCCCTGCTCTACGGTGGAACAGGGGGCGTTTTTTGTGGTTCCTGATTTCCTAACTAATCCTGGGTGCTGGCAAGCCGGGTCATTTTGCGGTAATCGATCGATATCTTGAGTCCGGCAAAACGACTCGACATTTTCGCCAGGCGGCCATTTGCTGGATCAAAATACAGTTTGGCTTCTGCCTGGCGCAT
>CAIVXW010000152.1 GCA_903910005.1 uncultured Methylococcaceae bacterium | reverse complement strand
GCCGCCGACGCTGATCGTCCAGCCTGCGCTGGGCTTCCGGGGTCAGCGACTCCCGGATGCGGTGGCAAACCTCGGCCTTGTCTTCATCGGTCACCCCCTGTTTGAAGCCGCGTGCGCCGAAGTATTCATCACGGAGTTCGGCCGGGGCGGCCTCGCGCCAGACACCGGCGGGGATGTCACCCTTGCAGCGTTGCCAGACCCCGTCATCGTCCATGGTCAAAATTTTCAGGAAAATCTCCCGGTCTTTTTTCGAGTCGGCAGAGGCCGGCATCAGCATGCCGAGTAGGGAAGCCCGCACCAGGATCAGCGGCTTGCGACCCCACCATTTCCCCAACCGGGTCAGCGTCTGCCCAAGGTTGGCCTTGCACTCCTTGTAGGCTTCGGCGGAGAGGCGGGCGGTCGGCAGGGTTACCGCGATCGTCGAACCAGTTTTCAATGGTCAATCCGGCTGCCAGGAAGACCTCGAAGTCGGCCACATTGCGCGTAACCAGAACGCATTCGTTGACGGCGGCAATCGCGGCAATCTGCGAATCCGGATAGGCCGGGGTCTGGCCGATGCCCCGCAGCCGGGCACGCTGTTCGGCCTGCCACCGGGCAGCCGCGGCATCGAAACCGAGGATCGGCAGGGTCGGGCGTACCCGGTGCAGCAGATAATCCTCGATCTGATGGCGTCGCTTCCCCTCCGGCAACAGCAGCATGCCGTAGAGCAATTCCTGCCAGGTGATGGTGGCGATGGCCAGTTCCCTGGAATGGAGCCTGATCCCCTCCAACAGACCAGGATTGGGCTTGCGGGCCAGGGGTTCGGAAACGATGTGGGTATCGAGCAGATAACTTACTCGGGCCATGTGAACGCCTGTGTGGGTCGGCGGTCACGCCAGGCGTTGGTGTCCTCGTGAGACCATTGGTGTTTCCTCATCAGTTATCCAAGGGCGTGTCATAGCTAAATTACCACTGGCGCGGCATACCCTGAAATCACTCGTACCAATTCCCCAACCGCAACCCCTGAATCCGGCTGAATTCCCTTTGGTTGCGCGTAATCAACTCGGCATCATGGGCGAATGCCGTACCGGCAATCAGAATATCCATAGGCCCGATAGGCTCGCCGCGCTTTTCCAAATCAGCGCGTATCCAGGCGGCGCAGCGGCTTTCCATGATGCCGAACGGTATTACCTCGACCCAGGCCAGCAATTCTTCCAATTGGGCGCGGCGGCGTTCCGGCGCGTTGGATTTGGCGATTCCGACTTCAAGCTCATAAAGCACAACGGCAGGCAAAGCCAATTCGCCCGGTGGCGTTTGCGGCTACTACCGAGAAAAATTACTTCTTTCATCCGGCTCCGGGTTCCCGATAGCCCAAAATCGCCCGCATCTGCTCCATCGCAGCCTCTCGGGCGGAATGATCCCGTGGTTTTGTGGGTTTCGGTATGTCGGGTGGTCGTTCATCCAGCCTCATCGCCAAGGCACGCTGTCGCGCTGCCTCGTTTCGGGCCTGTGCTGCCCGTAGTGCCGCGATTCTGTCCGCATGTTCCGGTATTAGCGTTCCGGCAAGATGCAGGCTTAGAAGCCTCCTGAGATAAGCTATGGGATTTCTTATTGTGGTGTGTTGTGCCGCGCCTGCCAGTTCGTCCAGCAGCATTTGTGCATCCGCATAAGGCAGGCCACAAAGGATTCTGGCAATCCCTACCTGCATGGCCAGGCTGATGATGGCCGGGAAGCTGAAACCGGGGTCTGTGCCTGCTGGCACGGCTTGAGTGCCGGGTGTGACGTCTGATGCTGCCGGTACGGCCTCGATCCGGGCCGTGGCGTCTGATGCTGCCGGTGCTGGCTCGATCCGGGCCGTGGCATCTGGTGCCGCCGGTACGGCCTCAATCCGGGCCGTGGCGTCTGGTGCTGCTGACACGGCCTGAGTGCCGGGTGTGGCGTCTGATGCTGCCGGTACGGCCTCAATCCGGGCCGTGGCGTCTGATGCTGGCGGTACGGCCTCAATCCGGGCCGTGGCGTCTGATGCTGGCGGTACGGCCTCAATCCGGGC
>CAIVXW010000151.1 GCA_903910005.1 uncultured Methylococcaceae bacterium | reverse complement strand
TCAGAATACCGGCCTGTCACGCCGGGGGTCGCGGGTTCGAGCCCCGTCCGCTCCGCCATCAATAATTAAACCCGCTTAGCGATAAGCGGGTTTTTTTTTGCCAGCAGGTTTTGGCTGACTGCGCAGGCATGTTTTCCGCAATTCAGAATACTTTAAGGTTGATTTATGCTCCAAGCGATTCGAGAGCGGGCTCAGGGAGTAGTAGCCTGGGTCATGCTGATCATGATTGGTGTACCCTTCGCACTATGGGGAATTCAAAACTACTTTGATTCCGCCAGGGAACAACCCGTAGCCACAATAGGTGATCGCGATATTTTTGAGCGTGACGTCAATCGGGTGCATGAGCAGAATCTGGCGAATCTGGTTGGCCTGGATCAAATTGATGAACAGCAACTGAAGCGCGAAGCCCTGGAAAAACTTGTACGGGAGGAAATGCTGGCCCAGTTGGCGGAACGCAAAAGGATGGTGGTCAGTGACGATGATGTACGCGAATTTATCCAGACATTACCCTACTTTCAGACCGAGGGTAAATTTGACAAGGAGAAATACCGGATTATGTTGTCCAGCCAGGGGATGACGCCCGAGACATTTATTCCGCAAGTACGCAAGGCACTGGTTCTGGAGCAGTTTCAGCGCGGTGTGCTGGATAGTGCGTTTGTGACAGCCAGAGAAACCGATACCCTGCTGCGCCTGCGCAATCTGGAGCGGGAGGTCGAATATGTAACAATCAGTCCGGTTCAATCGTCCAAAGTGTATCAGGATTCTGAACTGGAAGACTATCTCCGTCAGCATGCTGCCGACTTTCAGAGTCCGGAGCAGGTTTCCGTTGAGTATGTCGCCGTGAGTTTGCCAGAGATTGCCCGGAGTATTGCAGTAACGGACGATGAGTTGCGCCGGTTGTATGAAGAGCAAAAGGCCTTGTATACCACTGATGAACGTCGGCGCATCAGTCATATACTCATTGCAATGGAAGGAGAGGGTGCCGATGCGGAAGCGTCAGCCAAAACAAGGATTCAGGCATTGAGAAACCGACTGGTTCAGGGCGAAGACTTTGCCAGACTGGCCCGGGAAAACTCGGCTGATACCGTATCAGGGCAAAAGGGCGGTGATCTTGGCATCATTACCCGGGGGGCGATGGAACAGGCATTTTCCGACAGTGCCTTTGCCCTCAAGGCAGGCGACCTGTCTGAACCTGTCCGCACATCATTCGGCTATCATCTGATCAAGGTTCTACACATTGAGCCAGCCAGGGTTCAGGCCTTCGAAGCGGTCAAGGCTGAACTTACCAACACCTTCCAGCGCAACGCTGCGGAAAACCGGTTTTATGAGCAGGGCCAACAACTGACCCAGTTAGCTTTTGAACACCCGGACAGTCTGGATCAGGCCGCAAAGTCCCTTCCCCTCACAATAAAGGAAACCTCCCGTTTCACCCGCGATGCAGGTACTGGCCTGGCCGAGAGGGAAGAAATCAGGAAAGCGGCTTTCAGTGACGATGTATTAAGTGGGCGCAACAGTGAACCGGTAGAACTCGATAACGAGATGGCTGTCGTGCTGAGGCTTAAAAATCATGACCCGGCCCGCAGCAGGACGGTGGCGGAAGCCCGTAGCGACATCATCAACAAAATGCACGGGGAAGATACCCGCAAACAAACCCTGGATAAAGCGACTGGCCTTATGGCAGAGTTCAAGGCAGGGAAATCACTGGCAGCCTTAAGCAAAAGCCAGAAAGGAGTGCTTTACAGCAAAATGGCTGGCCTGAAACGGGATGCCACCGAATACTCACCAATCCTGGTAGAGGCTATATTCAATACGCCGGTTGATTCCACCGGAAAGGCTCCCATCGGTAACGTCGAACTGGAAAATGGCTCGCAGGTACTGTTCCAGATACTGTCACAAAAAACGGCCGCCCCCGGAAGTGCCAATGAACAGGACGAGGCCCGCAAGCTTCTGACCAAATCCCGGGGGCAAAGCGAACTGACCGCCTGGATTGCCCAGTTGAGACAGGGTTTTGATGTGCAAATCAGGGAGCCATCCAAAACCCGGACAGAAGATTAACCGTGCGGGGGAATGGCAGCGTAGTTTACGCTGCCATCCTGATCTCTGGATCGTTCTCAGGGTAATGCCACCGGCTCCGGTGCCATCCATCCGGGTTTTCGGTATTCACAAATAACGGTAGTCTGGATGCCTCCACGGATGTTGAAGCGTCCGGTTACCCTGAAATAGCAGGGGTTGGATACCCTGACCAGATCATCCAGAATACGGTTGGTAACGGCTTCGTGGAACGCGCCTTCATCCCGGAACGACCACACATACAGTTTTAGGGATTTCAGTTCCACACAGTATTGATCGGGAATATATTCGAGCAGGAGCGTTGCAAAATCAGGTTGACCTGTTTTGGGACAGAGGCAGGTAAATTCGGGAACCTCAATACGAATGGTGTAATTACGTCCGGGCGTCGGGTTCAGGAATGTTTCGAGTACAGGATTGATTGGGGTAGACATGGTTGACCATCAAGAGCAAATAAAATAACAGTGACACCTGTAAAAGGCGAACCGATGGTATCATTTCTGGTTGCCGTTTACTGCAGGCTATCGGTCTGAATAGACCAATAACTGTCCTGATTTGTTCAACCACAACCTCCGGCCCCCTTCCTGTTGGCGCAAGTTAACATCCAAAATCGTCCCGTTCGATGCGACTCGAAAAAATAAAGCTGGCTGGTTTCAAATCCTTCGTCGATCCTACCGTGGTGCCACTGCCGGGCAATCTGGTGGGCATCGTGGGGCCGAACGGGTGTGGAAAATCGAATATCATCGACGCGGTGCGCTGGGTAATGGGGGAGAGTTCTGCCAAGCACCTCAGGGGCGGAACAATGGCAGATGTCATTTTCAATGGCTCCAGTAGTCGCAAACCGGTTGGCATGGCCCATGTTGAACTGGTATTTGACAATTCAGAGGGTAAGGCCCCCGGAGAGTTTGCCAAATACCGGGAAATATCCATCAAGCGTCAGGTTGGCCGCGATGGTCAATCGGTATACCTGCTGAACGGAACCCGCTGTCGCAGAAAAGACATCACCGATCTTTTTCTGGGCACAGGGTTGGGTGCCCGCAGTTATGCCATCATTGAGCAAGGTACCATTTCACGCCTGATCGAAGCCAAACCGGATGAATTGAGGGCAGTGATTGAGGAGGCGGCGGGCATTTCACGCTACAAGGACAGACGCCATGAAACAGAACTCAGAATGGAGCATACCCGTGACAACCTGGCCAGGCTGGACGATCTGCGTGAGGAGGTTGGCAAACAACTGAACAGCTTGCAGCGACAGGCGAAAAAAGCGGAAAAATATCAGGTTCTGAAGGAGGAGGAATTGCGCTACAAAGCGCAATTGCTGGCAATGCGTTGGCGCAGATATGATCAGCAGTTTCAGATACAGGGTGACAACCTGGCCCGCCTGGAACTGACATATCGTCAATGTGTGACTGAGGACAACGAAATTCTGGCCAGTCTCAGCGAATTGCAAAATCGACTGGAGAGCCAGCGGGAAAGCCTGAATGAAATCCAGGGACGCTACTATGAAGCCGGTCTGGCCATCAGTCGGCTGGAACATGTCATTGACCAGGCAAAAAAAAACCATGAGCAGTTACAGCAGGAGAGGGTGCGAATGGAAACGGAGCAGGCAGAAGCCCTGCACGAACTTGAACAGGATCGGTTAACCCTGACTGAAATCAGGGAGTCTCTGCGGGACATTGGGCTTGAACTGGAACATCAACTCAATCAGGAGGCGGATTGGGTTGCCCGTCGAAAAAAAGCCGATGATGACCTGGTGGCTCTCCGGGAGGCATTGCAGTCGCGGCAATTACTGGTGGCCGGTATCCGCCATGACGTTCATTTACACCAAACCCGCGTACAGCAACTGGAGCAACAGCACAGGCAACTGGAAATACGGCGACAACGACTGGAAACCGAGCGGGAAGAATTGGAGGACGACCTGGATCAGGAAGAAATGGAGAGTCTCAGTGAAACCCTCCAGACTCTGGCAGCGGAACGTCTGGAAAGCCAGGAGGTTCTGACTGCGCTGGCACTGACCCTGCAATCGGCACGGGACAAACTCCGCCAGTGTCAGCGTGAGTTAAATGAAACCCGGGCACAATTACATGGACTCAACGGCGTAATCAGTTCACTGGAAACCTTGCAGCATCAGGCTATGGGTAAAAATCGCGAAGGCCTGGTCGACTGGTTAAACTGCCGGGGCTTGACCTGTGTTCCCCGTCTGGTAGAGCAAATACGTGTTGAATCAGGTTGGGAGTGTGCGGTAGAAAGTGTGCTGAGTTCTCATCTGGAAGCCTTGTGTGTGGAAGATGTCACGTCTTGTCTGCCCGAGGGTGAACTGCCCGGTGCCGCGATTGCGCTGTACGAAACGCGGCAAGCAATCGGGTCAGGGGATGCGACAGCGACCGATGAGTCCCTGCTGCTTCATCGGGTCAATGCGCCCTGGCCGCTGCATACCCTGCTGAGTGGTATTTACTGCATTGATGACTGGGCCAGTGTACGGGCAAGACGCCACCAATTGGGCGTACACGAACGCCTGGTCATGCCGGATGGTCGACAGATCGGGCCAAATTGGGTAGTCATACCGTCCCGGGATGATGGCACCTCCGGTTTACTGCAGAGGGAGCGGGAACTGCGCGAATCCAGGCTACGGGCCGACTCACTGACAGTCCGGCTACAGTCGCTCGAAAGTCAGCAAAATGACGCTGAGCGAGGCATCCAGCAGGCCGAACAGGACAGAAAAATCACCGAGCTTGAAGAACGGCGACTTGGCAATGAAGCCAACCGCATCAGTGTAGAACTGGGTGGAATCAAGGCCCGTCAGGCACAAACCCAAAAGCGTCTTGACCAGTTGAGTTTTGAAACGGACGATCTGGAAGAAAATCGCTTCACGCTGGCTGAACAAATGGCGGAGGCCCGGGAGATGATGCAGGATGCGGTATATCGTCTCCAGCAGGATGAACCCGAGACGGAGAAACTGACTCGGCAGCGGCAGGAGGCTGAAACGAATTTCTCGGCAATTGATGCGGAATTACAGACGGTGCAGGCCACCGTTCAGGAGGCTCGCAGTCGACTGGAAAGTCTCAGGGTCAAGGAAAGCCTGACCCTGAAACAGCGCGATCGGGCAGAGAATCTGCTAAATCAGGCAACTCAAAGACTGGAGGCGGTCAGTGCCAGACTTGATGAAGGCAGCCAGCCACTGGATGCCGAACAGGCTGATTTGCTGGGACTGCGTGAAGCACGTGCCGAGATTGAACAAACCCTGGACTATCAGCGTAAAAAAGTCAGAGCGTCAGAAACCGAACTGCGTCAACTAGGGGAAAACCGGTTGGGCAAGGAACGTGCGTTGGCAGAAATCCGACATCAACTGGAACAGATTAAAGGCGAGTTGCAGGCCAATGAAATCAGACGACAGACGGTGCAGGAGCAGTTCGACGAATTGAATCTGACCCCGCAGGCAGTCGTGGCCGACCTGCCGGATGAGGCAGATGAAAAACAATGGCAGCAACGGGTGACTCAGTTGGCGGAAGAGTTGGCCCAGCTGGGGGCTGTCAACCTGACGGCCATGGAAGAATACCAGGAACAGGCGGCGCGAATGACGTTTCTGGAAGAACAGCACCGTGATTTGAGTGACTCACTCGATATCCTGCAACAGGCGATGGAAAAAATTGACCAGGAGTGTCGTTCGCGATTCCGGGAAACCTTCGACAAGGTCAATCAGGGATTGCAGGGCATGTTTCCCAGGTTGTTCGGTGGCGGACAGGCCTACCTTGAACTGACCGAACGTGACTTGCTGGATGCCGGAGTCACCATCATGGCCCGACCACCCGGCAAGCGTAACAGTTCAATCCACCTGCTGTCCGGTGGCGAAAAAGCCCTGACGGCGGTGGCCTTGGTGTTCGCCATTTTTGAACTGAATCCAGCCCCCTTTTGTTTGCTGGATGAAGTCGATGCACCACTTGATGACGCCAATGTTGGACGTTTCAGCCAGTTGGTCAGGGAAATGTCCGGGAAGGTACAATTCCTCTTTATTTCACACAACAAGGTAACCATGGAAATTGCCCAGCATCTTGCCGGTGTGACCATGAAAGAACCCGGCGTGTCCCGCATCGTTGCTGTGGATATTGCCGAAGCGGTTGAACTTGCGGCAGCTTGAAAACTGAGGGTAGACAACGTGGATAGAGATACAGTGCGTACCGTACTGCTGATAACAGGCCTGTTGGTTATAGCGGGTGTCTATTTGTGGGGGGTATACCTGGATAAAATAATGGATTTTCTGTTCCGCCGTGGCGATTTTGACGAAGTGGAATTTGATGCCGATCAGGACGATGGCATTGATATCTATGACGAAAATGAGTACCGTGAGGAGCGGGCACCTGAACGACGGGAACCGCATTTTTCAGACACCGCTCAGACAGATCGGTGGAGTGCGGTACCCAGCAGGCAAGCGGATCCATCCGTCACACCACAACCACCACGCACCCCTTCCATCCATACTCAACCGCAGCAGGACAGGACGCATCCCCTCGGTGCGCCCTTCCTGATTCAGGTCAGTATTGTCAGCAAAAATGAAAAAGCCTTCAGCGGCAGTGCCCTGAAGGCAGCGTTACGTGAACGAGGTTTGGTACATGGTGAGATGGGTATTTACCATCGCATGGATTATGCGTTGAAACAGCCCTTGTTCAGTGTGGCCAGCCTGGTTGAGCCCGGCACATTCCCGGCAGACACCATGGAACGGTTTGAAAGTCCTGGCATCGTGCTGTTTTATCAGCCTGCGCGGGTACCTGATCCGCTTGAGGTATTCGATAACCTACTGGATACCTGCCATGAACTCAGTGCCCAACTGGATGGCATTGAATGGGATGAAACCCGTCAACCGCTGACCTTGCGCAAAATAGCCGACATGAGGCATCGACTCAGCCAGGCTTATGAAACCGCGTGAATAACCCGGCAGCCGCGCAAGCCCGGATCGCTGAACTCCGGCAACTCATCGAGTATCACAATCAGCGATATTATCAACTCGACGATCCCCTGATCAGTGATGCTGACTATGATCAGTTGATGCAGGAACTGATACGGCTTGAACAGCAGCATCCGGAATCACAGACACCCACTTCGCCCACGCAACGGGTTGGTGCAACCCCGTTAGCTGGATTCAACGCAGTCATCCACCGGGTTCCGATGTTGTCGCTTAAGAATGCCTTCAGTGACGGCGACGTGGCGGCCTTTCAAAAGGATATTATCAAACTACTGGGGGTGTCGGCTGAAACCGGGATTGAATACCTGGCAGAACCCAAACTGGACGGCCTGGCAATCAGCCTGATCTACGAACAGGGGATACTGGTTCAGGCAGCAACCCGGGGCGATGGTAAAAAGGGTGAGGATGTTACCCACACAGTCAAAACCATCCGCAATGTTCCACTACGCTTACCGGGTTCAGGATACCCGTCCTGTTTTGAAGTCAGGGGTGAGGTATTCATGCCACGGGACGGCTTTCTGGCCCTTAATGCTCGCCATCAGGCGTTGGGCGAAAGAGTATTTGCCAATCCGCGCAACGCGGCAGCCGGAAGCCTGCGACAACTCAATCCCGCGATTGCGGCAGCGCGTCCGCTCCGGTTTTATTGTTATGGTTTTGGCGTCTATCCCCGCGAACGGTTGCCTGCGGATATGAAAACCCTGATGGATCAGTGGGCTGAATGGGGACTGCCGGTCTCGCCTGAAATCAGAGTGGTGGAAGGAGTGTCAGGTTGTCTGGCTTATTATGTCAGTCTACAGGCGCGACGGTATCAATTACCCTATGAGATTGATGGCATTGTCTATAAAATCAATCGGCTCGACTGGCAGGAACAGCTTGGATACCGTTCCCATGATCCCTGCTGGGCCATTGCCCACAAGTTTCCCGCCGAAGAAGTACCTACCCGACTTGTGGATATTCAGGTTCAGGTTGGACGTACCGGCAGCCTGACCCCGGTTGCCGTACTCGAGCCCGTCAGGGTCGGCGGGGTAGTCATTACCCATGCTACCCTTCACAATATCGACGAAATTCAGCGCAAGGACATTCGTATCGGCGATACCGTGCGGGTCAAGCGGGCCGGGGATGTAATTCCCCGGGTCGAATCGGTAATACTGAATGAGCGCCCCGCAGACACAGTAGTTTTCCGGTTGCCGGAGCAGTGCCCGGCCTGTGGCTGTGCGGTTGAACTGGAGCCGGGGGAGGCCATCGCCCGTTGTAGTGGCGGACTGTATTGTCCGGCCCAGCACAAGGAATCCATCAAACACTTCGCCTCGCGCAGGGCGATGGATATTGACGGACTGGGAGACAAAAGGATTGATCAACTGCTTGAAGGCAAATGGATTGCCACCGTGGCGGATATCTACCGGCTTGATGTAGAAAGCCTGTCACGACTGGAACGGATGGGCGAAAAATCGGCTCGCAATCTGATAAATGCCCTGGAGCGAAGTAAAACCACAACGCTGTCCCGATTCCTTTACGCACTGGGTATCCGCGATGTGGGCGAGGTGACGGCCGCCAGTCTGGCCGAACGGTTCGGTACCCTGGACGCCTTGATGGCGGCTGATACCGAACAACTACAGGCAGTGAAGGATGTGGGACCGGAGGTATCCCGACACATTCATACCTTTTTCCGACAAAGCCATAACCGCGCCATCATCGACCAGTTACTGCAGGCCGGGATACACTGGCCTGCGATTGAGCCAACCCGGAATCACCAATCCCTTTCAGGCCAGACCTTCGTCATCACGGGAACCCTCGCCAGTCTGAGTCG
>CAIVXW010000150.1 GCA_903910005.1 uncultured Methylococcaceae bacterium | reverse complement strand
TGGGGATTTCCACCACCCGGCTATCGGATAGAAACTGGCCGAGATAACGTTTGACGGCGGTTGGGGTCGCGGCCTCCGGGGTTCCCAGATTGACCAGCAAGACCCCCACTCGATGATTGGGTTGCGGTTCGGTCGTCATGGCTTGGGTCAACGGTTGATGAGGTTGAGGAATTCGGAACGGGTACTGATGTGGGTTCTGAACTGGCCCAGCATTGAGGAGGTCGTCATGACCGAATTCTGCTTTTCCACGCCACGCATCATCATGCACAGATGGCGGGCCTCCACGACTACGGCCACGCCGGCCGGCGCAATGGCCTCCTCAATCGCGGTGGCAATCTGGTGGGTGAGCCGTTCCTGAATCTGCAGGCGGCGGGCGTAGATATCGACGATGCGGGCCACTTTGGACAGGCCGATTACCTTGCCTTTTGGCAGATAGGCGACGTGACATTTGCCGATAAAAGGCAATAGATGGTGTTCACACAACGAATAAAGCTCAATGTCCTTGACGATTACCATGTCTTCGGTGGCAGCCTCAAAAATGGCATTATTGAGGACGTCTTCCAGCGTTTGCTGGTAACCACGGGTAACGAAGCGCATGGCGGCGGCAGCCCGTTTGGGGGTATCCACCAGTCCCTCGCGGGAGGGGTCTTCGCCTACGTGTCGTATCAGTTCTAGGTATAGGTCTTCCACAGGTTTAGCCTTGTAGTGTCAGGGATGAAGAGTGTTGGCACTTGCACAGAAACGAACCGCTTCCTGCAGTAAACGGGCTCCTTCCCGGTGTTTTCCGGCCTGTTCGCTCAGATAACGGCGAAAGGCCCGTCCTCCCGGCTGGCCATGATAGAGTCCCAGAATGTGCCGGGTCATCGTATGCAGGCGTGTACCCTGTTCCAGTTGCGCGGTAACGTAGGGTATCAGGGCATCCATTATTTCCTGCCGGGTCGGGATGGGGTGGTCATCGCCATGGAAACGCGCATCCACCTCCGCCAGCAAATAGGGATTGTGATAGGCCGCCCGCCCTATCATAACCCCATCGAATCGCTGAAGTTCCGTAGCGGCCTGATCGAGATCAAGGATTCCCCCGTTCAGTATGATCCGCAGCCCCGGAAAATCCCGCTTGATGGCCGCAACGACCTCGTATTGTAGCGGAGGAATTTCCCGATTTTCTTTGGGTGATAAACCCTTGAGCCAGGCCTTGCGGGCGTGAATGATGAATGTCTTGCAACCGCCCTCCGCCACCCGGGCGATAAAATCAGCCAGATGCTCGTACGAATCGCGCTCATCCACCCCAATCCGGGTCTTGACGGTGACGGGAATGCTGACATCGCGGGCCATGGCCGCCACGCAGTCGGCAACCCGTTCCGGTTCGGCCATGAGGCAGGCACCGAAGCGGCCCTGTTGCACCCGGTCACTGGGACAGCCAACGTTGAGATTGATTTCGTCATAGCCCTGATCAGCGGCCATGCGGGCACAACGGCCCAGGTCAACCGGTTCGCACCCGGCCAGTTGTACGGCCAGCGGTTTTTCGCAAGGGTTGTAGTGTAGCAGGTGTTGCCAGTCGCCCCGCAACAGGGCCGCCGATGTAATCATTTCGGTGTAGAGTTGGGTACGGCGTGACAACTGACGGGCAAAATAGCGAAAATGCCGGTCAGTCCATTCCAGCATGGGAGCCACGGAAACCCGTGGCAAAACGGTGTCGGGCATGTTCATCAGGGGTTCAAGGGAGTGATTGAAGACGCAATATCCTCACCGGGGACTTGCGGGATGATTGAGGCCATGTCGGGTACATATCCTGCTTTCGGAGTATAATCGCCTCACCAATTTTTTCGACAGGGTTCGTGCCGTCAACACCCCCTCCCGAAGGGCGGAGCCGGTTGCACACAGGAACGACGGGCACAGCCTGATAACCCGGCAGGTGAAAGCCCTGCATCCATTCCGGTGGCTGCCATGGTGCAGTCGCTATCCCTCCCTGCCCTCAAGGGCAGGGTTTCTCGCGGAGTAACTGATGAAAACACAAAAAGGACTTCACCGCCCGGTCTGGTGTGGTCAACTGAGGGGGGTGGTTGCGTCCGCAGTCCTGATCCTGGGACTCGGGGTGAGCGAATTTCTGGTTCACCGGTTTTCCCTGGGACTGGCGACCGAGACCCGCCAGGACGCGGAAGACCTGGGTACCCAGTTGAGCCACAATATCAAGTCGCACCTGCGCAACTACCAGTTGGCGGCCTCCGCGATCAAAACCTGGATCAGACTGAATCAGGGCAAACTCGACAAGGAACAGACGGCATTTTTTCTGGCACAGATTTATGCCGAAACCCGGAATTTACGCAACATCGGCCTGGCCCCTGCCAACCGGTTGAGTTACATCCATCCACTGCCGGGCAACGAGGCCGCCATCGGGCTTTATTATCCCAATCTGCCCCGACAGTGGCCAGCCATTGAGCGAGCCCGGGAGCAAAATACCCCGGCCATGATCGGTCCCGTTCCGTTGGTGCAGGGCGGTCGGGGGCTGCTTTACTACACGCCGGTGTTTTTGGCGGACGGTACTTACTGGGGGGTCATCAGCATCGTGATTGATGCAGACCAGTTTTTTGACCATGCCCTCCATTCCGACAACAAAATGACAGGCTCCGCCGCCCTGCGCTACCAGCCGGATCAGTCGGCTACCAGCGAAGTGTTCTGGGGAGATGCCCTGGTTCTTGCCGGTAAACCGTTGCTGTTCGACATCAACGATCCAGGCGTCGCCTGGCAATTGGCACTGAGTCCCGAGTTGCCGGATGCCGCGACGCTGAACAACATCCGGATTGAGGGTGGCATCGTTTCCATCCTTCTGGCCCTGCTGACTCTGGCCTTGCTGAATGCCCAGGCACGTTATGTCGCCAGCTACAACCGGCTGGCTTCGATTTCGTCGCAAATACCCGGTGCCGCCTTTCAGTACTACCAGCAGGTTGATGGCGTCGAGGGCTTTTCCTATCTCAGCCTGGGAGTCCGGGAACTCTATGCCGTGGATCCTGATGCAGCTTGCCTTGACAGGCATAAGGTACTGGACTGCCTGTTGGCAGAGGATCAGCAACGCATTCAGGTCGATGTGCTGCAATCCGCCCTGAGTCTATCCCGCTGGCACGGCGTATACCGTCTTGATACCCCCGATCTGGGCATACGCTGGCATGAGTACGACGCCGTCCCTACCCGCAACGAAGGGATTGTTGTCTGGCATGGACACATTTCGGACGTAACCGACAGAATCAAGGCCGAAAGGGAATACGCTACCCTGTTGTCCACCACCCACGACACTTTCATGATATGTAACCGTCAGGGACGGTTTCTGGAAGTCAATGACGCCTGTTGCCGAATCACGGGCTACACCCGCGAGCAGTTACTCGGCATGTCGATCACCGATCTGGAGGCCAAATTTTCCCCTGGGCAGGTTGAAGATCAGGTAGACATGATTTTCAGCCAGGGATACGCCCGTTTTGAAACCCGGTTTCGCCGCCAGGACGGGCATATTGTTGATCTGGATGTCAGCGTCAGCGCAGCGACCGAGGGCGATGAACGCCTGTTGATTTTCATGCGCGACATCAGCGAACGCAAACATCAGGAAGCCCTGCTGCGTGACAGCGAAGGCCGGTTTCGCACCATGGCCGATAACGCCCCGGTACTGATCTGGATGGCCGGAACCGACCGGGTGCGTTACTGGTTCAATCAGGTTTGGCTCGATTTCACCGGGCATTCGCTGGAAGAAGAATCCAGCCTGGGCTGGATTGCAGGCATCCATCCGGATGATGTTGCCGAATCCCTCAGAATTTACAATGAGTCACTGGTTCGCCGGGAATCCTTCGTCATGGATTATCGCCTCAGGCGACGGGATGGGGAGTATCGCTGGCTCCGCGATAACGGTGTCCCCCGGTTTGATGACGACGCTGACCGGGCCTTTCTGGGATACATTGGTTCCTGCATCGATGTGACGGACTACCGCAATGTGGTGGAAAAGATGCGGGCAAGCGAAGAACGGCTCCAGTTCGCTTTTGAAGGTACCGGTGACGGTGTGTGGGACTGGAACATCCCCGACGGGCGGATTTTTTATTCGTCACGCTGGAAGGAAATGCTGGGTTATCAACACGAAGACATCGGTGACAGTGTTGATGAATGGCGCGGACGGGTGCATCCGGACGACCTGGAACGGGTACTGGACGCCATCCGGCTGCATTTGGCCGGACAAACCCCGGGCTATGTCAGTGAGCATCGCATGCGCTGCAAGGATGGTCAGTACCGCTGGGTACTTGATCGGGGGCGAGTAGTGGTGCGCGATGAAGCAGGCAGTCCTCAGCGTATGCTGGGCACCCACACCGATATCACAACCATGAAAAAGGCCGAGGAGGAGTTGGCGGCCAGCGAATCCCGTTTCAGGGCGTTGTTTGAACATACCCCGGTGGCTTATCAGGCACTTGACGGAGAAGGCCGGTTTGTCGACGTCAATCAACCGCTGTGCGATTTGCTGGGTTATTCCCGCGAAGCCCTGATTGGTCGTTATTTCAGCGAACTCCTGGTTTCACTGGATGGTCGTGGCCCCGGCAGTACCGACTGGCTGACCGGACTGATCTCCCGGCAAAACTTCAATACCGAGTTAACCCTGCGGCACGGAGCGGGGCATTCGATTTCCGTGTTACTCAATGGGCGCACCCAACTGGATCTGGATGGCAAATACCTGAGTACCCACTGCGTGCTGGCCGATATTTCTGCCCGCAAACAGGTCGAAAACGAGATACTCAGGGCCAAGGAAGCCGCCGAGCGGCTGGCAGAAACCCGAAGCCTGTTTCTGGCCAACATGTCGCATGAAATCCGCACCCCCATGAATGCGGTGCTTGGTTTTCTGCAACTGTTGCAACAGACCGATCTGTCCGTCCGCCAGCTTGATTACACCGGCAAAGCCAAAACCGCCGCCGAATCGCTGCTCAACATTCTTAACGACATCCTCAATTTTTCCAAAATCGAATCCGGTAAACTGGAACTGGAACTGACGCCATTCCGGCTGGATGACGGTCTACGTAATCTGTCCACAATTCTGGTGAGTTCTTCCCGTGAGAAAGAACTGGACATCCTGTTTGATGTCAGCCCAACCCTGCCGGAAACCCTGATCGGCGATCAGTTGCGCCTGCATCAGGTTTTGCTCAATCTTTCCAGCAATGCCGTCAAGTTTACCCGGCGCGGCGAGGTCGTCGTTTCACTCCGCGACGTCCTGACCACGGCAGACGACGTGCTGATCGAATTCTCGGTCACCGATACCGGGGTCGGCATTTCGGAGGAGAAACTGTCGGTCATCTTTGAGGGATTTACCCAGGCAGAGTCCTCGACTACCCGTCACTATGGCGGCACCGGGCTGGGTCTGGCCATCAGTCAGCGACTGGTGCAGTTGATGGGAGGCGAACTGACCGTTTCGAGCCAACTGGGCGTCGGCAGTTGCTTCAGCTTCACCCTGGCATTTCCCTATGTGCCGGGTATCAATACCCAGGCAGTGCTTGAGGCACAGGAATCACGCATCCGGGTATTGGTGGTTGACGACAATCCGCACGGAATTACCAGTTTCCGTTCGCTGGCCCGGCGGGTCGGTTGGGACGTGGACGCGGTCGAAAGCGGCGAGGCGGCTCTGGCACTGATGACGTCCCGTGACCCGACGGAACCGGACTACAGGGCTTTGTTTGTTGATCGCAGGATGACGTCAATGGATGGTTTCAGCACGATTCGGGGCTTGCGCCAGATTCCCCAATCCGCCACCATTCCCATGATCCTGATGGACAACCGGCAAAACTATGAACTGCTGGCGGATGATGCCATTGCGGAAACGGATCGCCCGAATGCCGTTCTGGTCAGACCCGCCACCAGTTCCATGTTGCTGGATGCCTATACCGAGGCCTGTGATGAAGGACTTTTCATGGACAGCCGAATCGAATCACGTGGCAAGGGGGAACTGCTGGCCGGTTTACGCCTGCTGCTGGTCGAAGACAATCCGTTCAATCAACAGGTGGCGTCCGAACTGCTGACCCGTAACGGGGCAGTGGTCGACATTGCCGGTAACGGCCAGGAAGGGGTTGATCGTGCCCTGGGATCACCCCAGCCCTATGATGCCATCCTGATGGACGTGCAGATGCCGGTCATGGACGGGTATGAGGCAACCCGACAGATCCGGCAGAAAGGCAGGCCTGACCAGATCATCATCGCCATGACCGCCAATGCCTTCAAGTCCGATCAGGAAGCCTGCCTGGCGGCCGGCATGAATGCCTACATTGGCAAACCATTCAGCCTCGATAACATGCTGCAGATCATTCTCCAGGCTCGCAACCCGGATCCAACCCCACCCCCTGCCGATCCCGATACCACCATGAACAGTACTGAAACATCGCCGCCTTCTTCCACCGCGAATCCGGCAGCACCGGATACCGCGTTTGACATTGATGCCGCATTGGGCATGCTGGATCAGGACAGGAATTTGCTGGTAGAAATGGTTCGTATGTTCTGGTCAACCTATCCGACCCAGCGGGCCACGTTGGGCACGGCTCTGGCGTCGGGCGATAGCGTGCAAGCCCGGGGGGTTGCCCATTCACTCAAGGGCAATGCCGGGTATTTCGCCGCCCTTGAATTCAAGGAGCGGGCGGCCCGGCTGGAAATACTGTGCCAGGCCGATCAAATGGCCGAAGCCGGACGCTATCTGAGCGAATTTGATGCGGCGGTGGAGCGGTTCAGACAGGCCTGCATTGAGCAGGGAGTTGCCTGATCGGGCCCATGCGAAAATTCCTGTTCATCATGCGTTATTCGCCCTGGCCGGGCGTCATTCCGGGAGAATGCCTGGATATGGCCATGACGGTTGCAGCCTTCGATCAGGCCGTCAGCCTGTTGTTTCTGGATGATGGCGTCCTGCAACTGCAAACCGGCCAGATACCGCCCGCCAGGTATCGGGGGCGGGTACTCAACCCTGTCTGGGACGCGCTGGAACTGTATGACATCACGACCTTGTGGGTAGAGCAGGAATCGCTGCGGCAACGGGGGCTGGATGCAACCCGGTTGCTGAGACCAATCCAGTTGATCAGGCGGCCGGACGTGCCGGACTTGATTGCGGCCCATGATCGCGTGGTTAGCGGCTGATGAGCGTGCTGCACCTCATCACCCGTCCACCGCATCAGTCGGACGGGCTGTTTGCCTGTCTGTCCCGGCTGGGTCAAGGCGATGCCCTCCTGTTGCTGGCCGATGGCGTTTATACCGTGCAGCATGCCGATATGCTGGCGAAATTGCTGGATCAATCCGGTGCGGTACGGGCAACCTGCCACGTTTTGCGGGATGATCTGGCCTGTCGGGGTTTGCTGGAGGTTGCACTGCCCGATGCCGTTGACCGGGTGGACTATCCCCGGTTTGTCATTTTGACCCAAACCCATGGTCACTGCCTCACATGGTGCTGACGCAATGGCCTGCCGACACGGCGGATGGGGGCTGGCCCACTACAACGGCGGAGGGTTTTCTGTGCGATGCCGGGTTCTGGAATGAGGCGGTGGCGATTCATCTGGCCCGGGGACTGGGGCTGGAATTGACCGCTGCCCACTGGGAGATCATTCATTTCGTTCGCGGTTATTATCTGCGTTACCAGCACCTGCCCAACATGCGGATGTTTGTCAGGGCCATACAAAAGGAGCTGGGAACCGACAAGGGTAACGCCTCTTATCTGCACGGTTTGTTTCCTGACAGCCCGCTCAAACAGGCCTGCCTCATCGCGGGAACACCCAAACCACCCGGTTGCATCTGACGGTTTTTGACTTGACACCCGTGGGCATCCTCCATAGCATTGCCCGGCCTTTAATGGCCGCCTCCCATCCACAACGGTTTTTTTGATGACGATCCTCACCGCCCCCCTGCCCCATCCGCCTGAATCATCCCCGTCGTTTGATTTCGCCAGAATCCGCCAGTTGGTGGCCGATGAAGCCCGGGCCGTGGATCGTCTGATCCTTGATGAATTACGCTCTGATGTGGTGCTGATAAACCAGATTGGCATTTATATCGTCAACAGTGGCGGCAAGCGATTGCGCCCCCTGCTGCTGCTGCTGGTGGCCCGCGCCCTCGGTTATGGCGGCGAGCATCACATTACCCTGGCTGCTGTTATTGAGTTTATTCACACCGCAACCCTGCTGCACGACGATGTCGTGGACGAATCCACCCTCCGGCGCGGTCAGGACACCGCCAATGCCCTCTGGGGCAATGCCGCCAGTGTGCTGGTGGGCGATTACCTTTACTCCCGCTCGTTTGAGCTGATGGTCAGCGTGCATGATTTCAGGGTCATGGAACTGCTTTCCAAAACCACCACCGCCATTGCCGAAGGCGAGGTGCTGCAACTGCTGAACTGCAATGACGCCTCGACCACGGAAGAAAAATACCTGGCCGTTATCGCCCGCAAGACAGCGATCCTGTTCAGTGCCGCATCCCGGCTGGCTGGCATGCTGGCCCGGGTCAGTGCCGCCGATGAAACCGCTCTTGAAAGTTATGGTTTGCATCTCGGAACTGCCTTCCAGTTGATTGACGACGCGCTCGACTACATGGCCAATCCGGAGGAACTGGGCAAAAATCTGGGAGATGATCTGGCCGATGGCAAGGCAACCCTGCCCCTGATTTACGCCCTCCAGCATGCCGATCCGGAGCAGGCTGCCCTGCTGCGAACCGCCATAGAACAGGGCAACCGTGACGCTTTCAGGGAGGTTCATGCCATTGTGGAGCAGACCGGTGCCATTGAGTACACCGCCAGACGGGCACGGGAAGAGGCAGAAAAAGCCATTGCGGCCCTGTCGGTCGTGCCGACGTCAGACTACAAGACGGCATTGGTCGAGCTGGCGCATTTTTCTGTGGCAAGAACATATTAATCCGGTTACAATACCGTGCATATATCGAGGTGTAGCTCAGCTTGGTAGAGCACTGCTTTCGGGAGGCAGGGGCCGGAGGTTCGAATCCTCTCACCTCGACCAATTTTCCGGCATCTGATTCCGGTTAAATTGATTCCCTTGAACGTCATCGCCAGAACTTCCGCATTACTGCCGGAGTCTGTCAGCCGCAAGGCTTGATGATGTCCCGTCTGGATGGACAAAACCCCCGGTGTTGTCATTCCCCGGAAAATACCCTGTCCTGTAGCCTGTCCTGCCTGCGTACCGTGGATCTGCCGTAGTGTTACCCGTGTCGTGTAAACGCTGTCCGGTTATCTGCCGTGCAGACTCGCCGTCTGCCTTTCGTTTTTTCCCTGATTCCAATGCAATTTCAATGTGGAGACCATTGTGAGCGATAAAATCCGTTATATCTCTGATACCGATTTTGACACCGCCGTACTGCAGTCCGAAGGGCCGGTTCTGGTGGATTTCTGGGCTGAATGGTGTGGTCCCTGCAAAATGATTGCCCCCATACTGGATGAACTGGCCGAAGATTACGCCGGGCGACTGACTGTCGCCAAACTGAACATCGACGAAAACCCGGCGACTCCCCAACGTTACGGGGTCAGGGGAATTCCCACCCTGATGATTTTCCATAATGGCGCGGCTGTATCCACCAAAGTAGGAGCCGGTGCCAAATCCCAGTTGGCTGCTTTCATTGACTCAGCCCTCAACACGCCCTGAAACACGCGATAAACCGTACCGCGTAGCACTTTGCTGATCCGGGTTTTCTGCCCGGGCACAAGCCCGGCGGAAAACTCACGGATGCAGACCTCTCACCCGGTCACCTCTGCGGGGTTCGATAGTTCCCCCCACCCCTGGTTAACTACCATTGATCCACCGGTGCCATCCTCTGGCACGCCCCCAGGCCCGATTCCCTACCGGGCCGTCCTTCCAATCTGATCGAGTACGCCCTGAAACCACCCATGAATCTCACTGACCTCAAACGCAAGCCCGTTACCGAATTACTGGAGATCGCCGAATCTCTGGACGTAGAAGGGGTAGCGCGTACCCGCAAGCAGGATCTGATTTTCTCCATACTGAAGAAACTGGCCAGAAGCGGCGAGGACATTTACGGTGATGGAGTGCTTGAAATTTTGCAGGACGGGTTCGGGTTTCTGCGCTCGACCGACAGCTCTTACCTTGCCGGGCCGGATGATATCTACGTCTCACCCAGCCAGATTCGCCGATTCAGCCTGAGGACTGGCGATACCATCTCGGGCAAAATACGCCCCCCCAAGGATAATGAGCGGTATTTCGCGATGCTTAAGGTTGAGCAGATCAATTACGAACCGCCCGAGAATGCCCGCCACAAAATCCTTTTTTCCAACCTCACCCCCCTGTTTCCGGTGGAACGCCTGCAACTGGAACTGGGCAACGGTACCACCGAAGACTTGACGGCCCGGGTCATTGACCTCATCGCTCCCATTGGCAAGGGTCAGCGCGGCCTGATCGTTTCGCCGCCCAAGGCCGGTAAAACGATGATTCTTCAGAATGTGGCGCACTCCATTGCCGAGAAAAACCCCGAATGCTATCTGATCGTGTTGCTGATTGACGAGCGCCCGGAAGAAGTAACGGAAATGCAGCGCAGTGTAAAGGGTGAGGTGGTATCCAGCACCTTCGATGAACCCCCGGCCCGCCACGTCCAGGTTGCCGAAATGGTACTGGAAAAGGCCAAGCGACTGGTTGAACACAAACGGGATGTAGTCATTCTGCTGGATTCAATTACCCGGTTGGCCCGAGCCTACAATACGGTTGTTCCCTCATCGGGCAAGGTTTTAACCGGCGGTGTCGATGCCAACGCCCTCGAACGACCCAAACGGTTTTTCGGAGCTGCGAGAAATATCGAGGAAGGCGGCAGCCTGACCATCATTGCCACCTCCCTGGTCGATACCGGCTCACGCATGGATGAAGTAATTTACGAAGAATTCAAGGGAACCGGCAACAACGAACTGCACCTGGAACGCAAAATTGCCGAAAAACGGGTTTATCCAGCCATCAATATCAATCGTTCCGGTACCCGCCGCGAGGAATACCTGGTCTCCCCCGATGAACTCCAGAAAAGCTGGATACTGCGTAAAATTCTTCAGCCCATGGATGAAATTGCAGCCAGCGAATTCCTGCTGGGCAAGCTCAAGGACACCAAAACCAACGCTGAATTTTTTGATATGATGAGACGCTGACCGGAGACCTGTCCGGCCATTACTCCACACTAACAACAACTGTTTCGTCAGGAGTGTCTCATGGTTTCATCCCACCCAACCCGTATTGCAGGCTTCCTTGTTTTTCTGCTGGTTTCAGCTCCGGTTTTTTCGGCCTCGCCGCAACTGGAAGAAGCCGTCAGTCTGCTGCGCAGGATTCACCCCGATCAATGCCAGCGTCATCAACTCAGGGGGCAAGTCATGGTAGCCCACCGTGAACACGATCAAAAACGCCTGAATGCATTGTTCCCTGAACTGGATGCCATCACCCGCAAATTGAAGGCGGATGAAAGCCATCTCAGTGCCCTCAGGGATCAATTGTCCGGTAACGCCAGCGACCAAAACGCTTTTGAATCAGCCATGCTGGAACTCGGCCAGTGCGATTGATTGCAGAACCGGCCAGTTTTACCGCACCGCTATTTTTTGCCGGACGGGTTTGATGGTTGACCAGTGACGGCAGGACGGGCAGCACCAGTGCAGGCTCGTGCCCTCAAAGCCGCATTGCTCGCAGGCGTAACGAATGGCAGCGCAATACAGCCCCCTCATGCGTTGTACGAAAAACTCCAGATCTGCCGCCGTCAACGGGTGGCCGTTCTGCTTTTTCAGTTCGAGCAACCGGGTTAGTCCGTCCAGACTGGACTGTTGCAGCAGAACGCCGGTCAGATACTCTTCTGCCGCTTCCCCGCCCTCCGTCTGGTGTATCACCTCACACAAGGCCAGTGCGGCTTCGTTCAAACCGTGACGTGCATAAAACTGTGTAAGGTAGCTTCGGTATGCCTGCAGATCGTGCAGGGATTCAAAGCAGGTTTTCAGTGTGGGCAGTATGACTGAAAAATACTCTATTTTCTGCTCGCTGATTCGCATCAGTGTCGGCAGATTGTCTGCATAACGTCCTCTCCGCCAGTCAAACTCCGTTTGAAGCAACAAGGTACGCACGTCGGTCGGATCCGCTTTCAGGGCGCGGGTTACATAATCGCGGGCAAGATCAAACTCGGAACGCTGATCCGCCTCCCGGGCTAACTCACATAAAAACTGCGCTTCGGTTTCACCACCTGGCAATGTACCTGAGAGACGCCTGATTTCCAGCGTACAGTTCATGGCACCAAACCAGTCCCGTTCCTGTTGATAGAGTTGCAGTAATTGATAAAGAGCCTGAATCCGGTGGGTAGTGGCCGTCAGTGCCTTGAAAATTGATTCAGCCCGATCCAGCAAGCCAGCCTTCAGGTAATCCATACCCAGCTCAAGGTAGGCATCATTGCGCTGAACCTCCTGAAGATTGGGATTTTCCAGCAGTTTTTCGTGCAGGGATATGGCTTTGTGTACTTCACCGCGTTTGCGAAAGAAAATACCCAGGGCAATCTGGGTTTCTATGGCTTCCGGGTATTGTGCCAGCAACTCCTCTACGATACGTTGAGCCTTGTCGGCCCGGTGATCCAGCAATCGATTCAGATCGTGGTAATACGAGACGGGCGGCGGGTAACTGCGGGAGGGCGGTGACTTCAGATAGTGCTGGCGGGCGACGTACCAGCCAGATGCGGCAGCCAGCGGTAATAACAAAGACAATAATTCCAGCATCGTCAGAACTACCAGTAACGTCAGTTTGCGTTAAGGACAGGGTGAATGGTCAGTGGTGAATAGCGTGGTATGCCGGGAACGCGGCCATCCTGGCGGCCCGGTGGGGTCAGTGGTGGCGGGTATACCAACCAGCAATCCATGCCCCCATTCGCCATTCACACCTGCCCCCGCGCCTTATCCCGAATCCACGTTACCAGTAACCCCGGTTCGGGGTGCGGTAAGGTTGGGCCGCCCCGGAGAAAAGGGGCACATACAAAATCGCCTCCGGCTCGAACCGAACCGGAGGCGATCCAGGTTGACAAGGCGGACGGATTACTTGTTTTCCATCTGTCCCTTGAAGATATCGCCCAGGGTCGGATTGCCCGATGCCTGCTGCTGGGAATACCCCTTGATAACGGCGGCTTCCTCTTCCTGATCCCGTGCCTTGATTGACAGGGAAATGGATTTGCTCTTTTTGTCGACACCGACAAACTTGGCTTCCACGGTGTCCCCCGGTTTCAGGTGGGTACGGGCATCTTCCACCCGATCCCGCGAGATTTCCGACGCCCTCAGGTATCCTTCCACACTTTCAGCCAGGGTAATGACGGCTCCCTTGGCATCCACTTCCTTGACGGTTCCCTTGACGACAGAACCCTTTTCATGCGACGCCAGATAGTTCTGGAACGGATCCTGTTCCAGTTGCTTGATGCCGAGGGAAATGCGTTCGCGTTCCGGATCAATGGCCAGAATCACGGTTTCAACTTCATCACCCCGCTTGTACTGACGAATGGCGTCTTCGCCCGACGTTGTCCAGGAGATGTCGGACAGGTGTACCAGACCATCAATGCCCCCCTCAAGGCCGATAAAGATACCGAAATCGGTGATGGACTTGATATTACCCCTGATCTTGTCATTCTTTTTGTGTTTGCTGGCAAACTCTTCCCAGGGGTTCATCCGGCACTGTTTCATACCCAGGGAGATACGGCGACGGTCTTCGTCGATGTCCAGAACCATGACTTCAACTTCATCGCCCAATTGCACCACTTTGGAGGGATTGACGTTTTTGTTGGTCCAGTCCATTTCCGAAACGTGTACCAGGCCTTCAACACCCTCTTCCAGTTCTACAAAGCAACCGTAATCAGTCAGGTTGCTGACCTTGCCAAACAGTCGGGTTCCTGACGGATAGCGACGGGCGATATTAAGCCACGGATCCTCACCCAGTTGTTTGAGTCCCAGCGAAACCCGATTTTTCTCCTGATCAAACTTGAGTACCTTAACTTGCAGTTCCTGACCGATTTGCACCGCCTCGGAGGGATGTCTGACCCGCTTCCAGGCCATGTCGGTAATGTGCAGCAAACCGTCGATTCCGCCCAGGTCAATGAAGGCACCGTAATCGGTGAGATTTTTAACCACACCGGTGACGATGGTGCCTTCCCGCAGGTTCTCCAGCAGGGCTTCCTTCTCGGCACTGTATTCGGATTCGACCACGGCACGACGCGACAGAACCACGTTGTTCCGCTTCTGATCAATTTTGATGACCTTGAACTCCAGATCACGTCCTTCGAGATAAGCCGTATCCCGCACCGGCCGTACGTCGACCAGAGAACCCGGCAGGAAGGCCCGCAGGGCACCGAGGGCAACCGTGAACCCGCCCCTCACCTTGCCGGTAATACGGCCTCCGACCGTTTCGTTCTTCTCGTGAGCCTGCTCCAGATCCAGCCAGGCACGCAACCGTTTGGCCTTGTCACGCGACAACAGGGTGGCTCCCAGGCCGTCTTCCAGCATGTCCAGGGCGACATCCACCGTATCCCCGATGGCGACTTCAATTTCGCCATCGGCATTGAGGAACTGCCACTTGGGAATCACGCCCTCGGATTTGAGGCCTGCATTGACGACAACAACATCGTTGCCTATGTCAACGACGGTTCCGGTAATGATGCTGCCGGGACGCATTTCCGCCCGGGCAAGGCTCTCTTCAAATAATTCTGCAAAGCTATCGGTCATAAAAAAGGTTGATTCAGAACCGGTCGAATGTGATCCTTCCGGTTTGCTATGGGTTGAGTGATAAAAAAAACGCCGATGTGGGGCATCGACGACGACCTGTGTATTTCGGTCAGGCCAGAGGCCTGACCACTGCGAGACATTGCTGGATGGCTGTCGGAATATCGAGTTCCGAGGTATCGATCAGCACCGACCCCGGCGATTGGATGAGGGGGGCTTCCGCCCGCTCACGATCACGGCGATCGCGGATTTCCAGCTCGCTTCGTAGCTCTTCAAGGTTAACATCGAGACCTTTGCGTTTCAACTGCCTGTAGCGTCTCTCCGCCCGTATTTCTACACTGGCGGTGAGGAATACTTTCCACTCGGCATCGGGGAATACCACGCTGCCCATGTCGCGGCCATCGGCCACCAGGCCGGGTAATTGCCTGAAATCACGCTGCTTCTGGAGCAGGGCTTGGCGCACTGGTCCCAGGGCTGCGATGCGGGAGGCAATGGCCCCGGTTTGTTCGTCCTGTAAACGGTCGCTGATGTCCACGCCGTCCAGACAGACGCCCGGTGGCTCGGCAGTATCGAACCGGAGTTGCATTGCATGAGCGATCTTTACAATGTCAGCCACGGCATCGGGGGCAATGGTTCGGTCGATAACCGCAATCGCCAGTGCCCGGTAAATAGCCCCGCTGTCGAGAAAATGCCATCCCAGATGCCGGGCTACGGCCCGGCTGACCGTGCCCTTACCCGCGCCACCGGGGCCGTCAATGGCGAGTACCGGAACCGGTGGATTCATGCGGGTTCACCGGTTGTGTCAAGCTTCAGGCCCAGATGCCGGGCCAGGGCAACGAAGCCGGGAAAAGAGGTATTGACGTTGGCGCAATCCTGAATCCGGATGCATCCCTGGCTGCGTAGCGCGGCCATCGCAAAGGCCATGGCAATGCGGTGATCGCCGTGCGAATCGACACACCCCTCCGTGAGGGTACCCCCCTGGATCACGATGCCGTCCGGGGTGGGTGCAGCCTGGATGCCCAGCACCCGCAACCCGTCAGCCATCACCTGGATGCGGTCGCTTTCCTTGACCCGCAGTTCTTCCGCACCGGTCAGTCGGGTGGTTCCCCGCGCACTGGCCGCCGCGATGAACAGGGCCGGAAATTCATCAATGGCCAGGGGAACCTGGTCTTCGGGAATGTCGATTCCGCGCAACTGACCGCCCCTGACCCGGATGTCAGCCACCGGCTCACCGCCTATGCTGCGTTCATGGCTGATTTCAATGGTTGCCCCCATCAGCCGCAGGATGTGAATAATGCCGGTGCGGGTCGGGTTGATTCCAACATGGTGCAGGTTTACGTCAGCACCCTCGGTCATGGCGGCTCCCACCATGAAGAACGCCGCCGAGGAGATGTCGCTAGGCACATCAATGGACGTCGCGGTCAGGGAGCCACCGCCTGTCAGGCTGATCGTATCGCCCTCCACCCGGATCGGGTAGCCAAACCCCTGCAGCATCCGTTCGGTGTGGTCGCGGGTGGGAGCCGGTTCCCTGACCTGAGTCTCGCCCTGTGCGTACAGTCCGGCCAGCAACAGGCAGGATTTGACCTGGGCACTGGCCACGGGCATGTCATAGTGGATGCCGTCCAGGTTGACCCCGCCGTGAACATGCAGTGGAGCCGTGCCGGCTGCGGTGGTCTCAATACGTGCCCCCATACGGGCCAGGGGCAGGGTAACCCGCTTCATGGGGCGACGCGACAGCGAGGCATCACCGGTCAGTACCGTATCAAAGGCCTGTCCGGACAACAAACCACTCAACAGTCGCATCGAGGTACCGGAGTTGCCGAGGTAGAGCGGTTCACGGGGGGGGGTCAGACCGTTAAGTCCCACCCCATGAATCACGACCTGCCCGTCATCCGGTCGCTCAATCCGAACGCCCATGGCCCGGAAAGCCGCCAGGGTAGCCAGACAGTCTTCGGCATCCAGAAAACCGCTGACCCGGGTGATGCCCTCTGCCAGGGAACCCAGCATGATGGATCGGTGGGAGATGGACTTGTCACCCGGTACCCGGGCTTCGCCCTGCAGCGTGCCGCCAGGGTGCGCCAGAAAGCTAATGCTGTTGTTGTGCATGATGTGGTTTATTGTTGGGAAAGGTTCAGAAAGCGTTGCCGGGCCGAACGGGCATGGCTGAAAAGATCGTGCAATTCGCTGGCTGATTCATGGGCAATGAGTTCGCGGACTGCCAGCAGTGCCCGGCAGTAGTCATCAATCAGGGGCACGATGCGGGCGTGATTCGCCACGCAAATGTCCCGCCACATCGTGGGATCACTCGAGGCAATGCGGGAAAAATCACGGAAGCCCCCGGCCGCATACTGAAAAATGGCGTCCTGGTCATCCATGTGTCCCAGCAGGTCGGTCAGGACGAATGCGAGTACATGTGGCAGATGGCTGGTGGCAGCCAGTATCCGGTCATGGCGCAGTGGCTCCATTGGGGCCACGATGGCTCCGAGATGTTGCCAGAATGTCGTAATGGCCGCAGTAGCCGCAGGCGAGGTTTCCGGGCACGGTGTCAGTATGACCCGCTTGCCGTCAAACAGATCGGCCCGTCCAGCCGCCACGCCGCTTTGTTCGGCACCGGCAATGGGGTGGCCCGGTACAAAATTGGATGGGATGTAGCCGAACACCGCCTGCAGGGTTTCCACCAGAGCCTGTTTGGTGCTGCCTACATCGGTGTACAGGGTGGATTCAGCCCAATAAGGTTTAAGCTCGGACAGAACCGAAGGCATTGCACCGACCGGGACGGCCAGCACGACCAGATCGGCCCCTGCTGCCGCCTCGCCCGGGGTGTTGGCCGCCCGATCCAGTACGCCAAGGCTAACGGCCGTTGCCAGGTTGTCGGCATCGCGGTCGAATCCGCTGATGTCCCCGGCCAGTCCGTGCAAGCGGGCGGCCCGGGCCACTGAGCTTCCCAGGAGGCCGACCCCGATGATGCCGAGACGATTCATGCCGCCAGCACCCGATCCAGTGCGTTGAGGAATTGTTGATTCTGTTCCGGCAGGCCGACCGTTACCCGCAGGTGCTGAGGTAATCCGTAGTTGGCCACCGGACGAACGATCACCCCGTGTTGTAACAGGGCTTCGTAGAGCGGAGCAGCGGGCCGTCCGGTATCCACGGTGACAAAATTGCCAACCGACGGGATGCACGCCAGCCCCCGTGCCGCCAGTTCGCGTGACAACACCGCCCGTTCTGCCTGATTCAGCGCGACCGAACGGTTCAGGTGTTCGTCATCGTCAAGGGCAACCCGGGCGGCTTCCAGTGCCGGGATGCTGACGTTGAACGGCAGCCGGATCCGGTTGAGCCATTGCGCCAGTTCAGTGCTTGATACCGAATAACCCACCCGAAAACCGGCCAGTCCGTACGCCTTGGAAAAGGTGCGGGTCACGATCAGGTTGGGAAAATCGGGCAACCATTGCACCGTGTCCGGGTAATCGGCCGCATCGACATATTCAAAGTAGGCTTCGTCCACGACCACCAGGGTGGTTTGGGGCAGGCTTTCGATGAACTGGCGCAACTCGTCCCGTCCAAGCGAGGTTCCGGTCGGATTGTTGGGATTGGCAATGAACACAACCCGGGTACGTGGCGTGATTCTGTCAGCAAAAGCCTGAAGATCGTGGCCATAACGGGGACCACGGCTGCCATCGTGGGCCGGGGCTACCACCGCAGTGGCTCCGCAGGCCTGGGTGGCGAGCGGATACACCGCAAACGCATGTTCGGAAAAAACGGCCTCGGTGCCCTCTCCCAGAAAGATCCGGGCGATGAGTTCCAGCACCTCGTTGGAGCCATTGCCCAGGGTGATCCGGGCGGGTTCCACCGCCAGGCGTCGGGCCAGGGCTGCTTTCAGCTCGAACCCGCTGCCGTCCGGGTAGAGGTGACAGTCAGCAAGGGCAGCCCGGGCCGCCGCCAGGGCACGGGCACCCGGCCCCAGCGGATTTTCATTGGAAGCCAGTTTGATGATTTCACGCAGTCCGAGTTCGCGTTGTAGCTCACTGATCGGTTTGCCCGGTTGATAGGGCGTCAGTCCCCGGATGCCGGGGCGGGCGAGTGATTCGATGTGCATGGTCAATTGCCGGGCGAAAAGCGTTTCATGAGGTCATTGGCATCAAGCTGTCCCGAGTAACTGATCGGGAATTTCAAGCCCTGCAACAGCCCCCCCAGCAAACCGATATGGCCGGTAACCTGATATGGCAGGGTTTTTTGTTGGGCATTCCCCAGCAACAATCCCTGCTGCAGCAGTTCCAGGGTATTGGCCACCACTGCAACCTCCACCTGACTGGTGCCATTGGCCTTGATGTCCAGCGGTTTGGTGTTGATGCCCCGGGCAATTCCCTTGCCATTGATGGCCAGAGCCAGGGCTATTTCATTGGCACTGATACCCTGGGCATTCGGGTTCTCGATGGCCAGATCGACCAGAAATTTTTGTTCCGCCAGCCGGGACGGCCCCAGTTTGACGCCCTTTACGGAAATACGGGGTTCACGTAACCCCTGCAGTTGTTGTTCACCGATGGCCTGCAGGTTGCCGCAGGCAGTCAACAGCAGGGTAAACAGGGGGGCAATGAGGTGTGTGAGTGTTTTCATCTGGAGAGACGCTGAGGCAGGGCGAGACATGCGAACTGCAAAAAAAGCGGGTCATGCCGACTGGATGGAGTTCCCGCCGACATGACCCGCCTTCCCGGTCGTACCCGTCCGGAGTACCGGACTATTGGGCTTCGGTCAGTTCACCTGCCGGTACGGTGCCGTCCGAACGGCCCTTCAGGTAGGTGTAAAGATCGTCAATACCTTCGACCACGGCCTTGTTGCCCTGGAAGGCCGGCATGTTACCCTTGCCGTTGAGTACGATGGTGGTGAATTCTTCCTTGGTGCGGTTTTTCAGGGCTACGACCAGGTTGGGAAACGCCGCGCCGCCTTCAGCGGTAGGGCCGTGGCAGGTTTCACAACGCTGACGCTTGTAGAGTTTCCAGCCATTGAAGGTACTTTTGTCGACACTGTTGCCTTCCGCCTGGGCCACCGAGCCAAATGCTACGGCTGCGGTTACCAGACCCGATACGGCCAGATTTTTGATGCTGTTTTTTTGCATGATTTCTCTCTCTTGTTGGTAGGTAAAAACATCATGCCGGGCTACAGGGAAAAAACCCGGCGGGCCAGAGGAATCATCTGGCCGGTGAATTATTGCATGAGTCGGGAGCGGGCAGAATCACGATCATCATGCCTCCTTGTCCACGGCCTTCATGCTGAGTCTGACCCGGCCCTGCCGGTCGATTTCCAGCACCTTGACCCGCACCATATCTCCTTCAGCCAGTTTGTCACTGACCTTTTCAACATGCTCGTCGGAAATCTGGGAGATGTGAACCAGGCCGTCCTTGCCAGGCAGTATGGTCACGAACGCACCAAAATCCATCAGGCGGGCAACGCGCCCTTCGTAGGTTTTGCCAACTTCCACCTCGGCGGTGATGGCCTCAATCCGGCGACGCGCTTCCACCCCGGCTTCCTTGTCCACCGAGGCGATCTTGATGACGCCATCGTCCGTGATGTCGATGCTGGCTCCGGTTTCTTCGGTGATGGCCCGGATGGTGGCTCCACCCTTGCCAATCACATCGCGTATCTTGGCCGGATCAATGCTGAAACTCATGATGCGCGGCGCGTAATCCGACATCTCCTGACGGGGAGCGGCCAGATTTTCCGCCATTTTGCCCAGAATGTGGAGCCGTCCGGCCTTGGCCTGAGCCAGGGCCTGCTGCATGATTTCAGGGGTGATGCCGTCAATCTTGATGTCCATCTGCAGGGCGGTGATGCCGTCAACCGATCCGGCAACCTTGAAGTCCATATCGCCCAGATGATCTTCATCCCCCATGATGTCGGACAAAACGGCAAAGCGATCCCCTTCCTTGATAAGCCCCATGGCAATACCGGCAACCGCTGCCCGGGTGGGCACACCGGCATCCATCAGGGCCAGACTGCTGCCACAAACGGAAGCCATTGAACTGGAGCCATTGGATTCGGTGATTTCCGATACCACCCGGATGACATAGGGAAATTCATCGGTGCCGGGCATGACGGCCTGTACACCGCGTTTGGCCAGTCGACCGTGTCCAATTTCCCGACGTTTCGGCGCACCGATAGGGCCGGTTTCACCGACGCAAAAGGGCGGGAAATTGTAGTGGAACATGAAGGATTCCTTGTACTCGCCCTCAATGGCATCAATCAACTGGGCATCACGTCCGGTTCCGAGCGTGGCAACCACCAGAGCCTGGGTTTCGCCCCGGGTAAACAGGGCCGAACCGTGGGTTCGGGGCAGGATGCCGGTTCGCACGCTGATGGGCCGTATGGACTGGAGGTCACGGCCGTCAATGCGGCGACCTTCGTCCAGAATACGGTTTCGTACGATCTCGCTTTCCAGGTGTTCCAGCATGCCACGTACGGCATTTTCGCCGTACTGCCCGTCCGCAGTCAGGGTTTCGATTGCCAGTTTGCGGACATCCCTGAGCCGCTGCTGGCGTTCCTGCTTGTCGGCAACCAGGTAGGCTTCACTGATACGAACGCCTGCCAGCCGGTTCAGGGCACTGTGCAAGGCTTCGTTGCGGGGAGGCGGCGTCCAGTCCCAGGCCTTGACAGTGGCAAGGGCCACAAACTCGCGTATGGCTCCTATGGCAACCTGCATCTGTGCATGACCAAACACCACCGAACCCAGCATGATGTCTTCGGACAACATGGCGGCTTCCGACTCAACCATCAACACTGCCCGCTCGGTACCGGCCACAACCAGATCCAGTCTGGATTCCTTGACTACCGTGATGGAGGGATTGAGTACGAACTGATCGTTGATGTAGCCGACCCGGGCCGCCCCGATGGGACCGTTGAACGGGATACCGGACAGCATCAGGGCGGCTGATGCACCCAGCAAGGCCGGAATATCGGGGTCAACCTCCGGGTTGAGGGACAGTACGGTAGCAACCACCTGCACCTCATTGGTAAATCCGTCCGGAAACAGTGGGCGGATGGGGCGGTCGATCAGACGGGCAGTCAAGGTTTCCTTTTCACTGGGACGACCTTCCCGCTTGAAAAACCCCCCGGGAATACGCCCGGCAGCGTAGGCTTTCTCCTGGTAATTGACGGTCAGCGGAAAAAAATCCGCATCAGGCGAAGTTTCCTTGCGACTGACGACCGTCACCAGAATGACGGTTCCTGCCATGTCCACCATAACGGCGGCATCGGCCTGACGGGCAATTTCTCCGGTTTCAAAACTGACCAGATGATCACCGTAGCTAAATTCTTTCCGAATCGGATTCACAATCGGTACCTTAAAGGGTGAGATGAGGATTATTTCCTGAGACCCAGGCGTTCGATCAGGGTCTTGTAACGCTCCGTGTCCTTGCCCTTGAGGTAATCCAGCAACTTGCGACGCTGGTTAACCAGACGCAACAAACCGCGACGGGAGTGGTGATCCTTCCTGTTCTTGATGAAATGGGGCGTCAAATGATTGATGCGGGCCGTCAGCAGGGCAACCTGGACTTCCGGGGAACCGGTATCGGTGCTGCTGCGCTGGTATTGCTGCACGACCTGACTTTTTTCTACGGCGGTAAATGCCATGTATCGTCTCCTTAGGGGATGTTCAAAGTAATACGTTAAAGACCTGAGATTGTAACGTTAGCTGTCCCTGCCTTTCAATCCATTGTGGTTTCCATCCTGGGGAAAACACCTGAGCAAGCGGCGGGGCGCAACATAACCATCGCTGCGTACCTCGCCCATGCCCAGAAACCGGGTTTGTCGGACATACAGTCTGACGGTGCCCACCGCCGACGCCCCGGTTGCCGGGACAGTCTGGCCCCTGGATACACAAAAACCGGCTTCGTCGCTGAGATGGATGGCCGGGATGTGTTTTACGATGGCATCGGGAGCGAGTAGTACTGCCAGCCGCTCATCTTCTGACAGGGCCGCCAGGGCGGATTCCGTACAGGCCTGCGTCAGGGTGAGGTTACCGACCCCGGTACGCCTGAGCAGGGTGACATGTCCACCGCAACCGAGTGCCGTTCCAATGTCTTCAGCCAGGGTTCTGATGTAGGTACCCTTGGAGCAATGTACAGCCAGTTCGAGACTGTCTGCACCGATGGCAAGCAGATGGAGTTCATGCAGGGTTACCGGTCGGGCCGGGCGTTCGACCTCAACGCCCCGACGGGCCAGTTCGTACAGACGCTGCCCCTGGTGCCTGAGGGCCGAGTACATGGGAGGCGTTTGCAGTGTCTCTCCCTGAAACCGTGCCAGCAAGGCCTGAATGGCTTGCTCCGTCAACGCCGGAACCGGAGCCGTGGCCAGAACCTCTCCTTCCGCATCGCCAGTGGTAGTGGTGATGCCCAGCCTGATACGTACCTGGTAGCGTTTATCGTGATCGAGCAGGAAACCCGCCAGCTTGGTAGCCTCTCCCAGACAAATCGGTAACAAACCCGAGGCCAGGGGATCAAGGCTGCCGGTATGTCCGGCCTTTTCCGCCCGAAACAGTCGCCTGACCCGTTGCAGGGCGGCATTGGAACTCAACCCGGTCGCCTTGTCCAGTAAAACAATACCTGACAGGGGGCGAAATACCAGCCGCTCACTCATGCGGAGATAATTGATCCAGCAAGGCATCCATACGCATGCCCTGCTCCAGCGAGGTGTCGTACAGAAAACGCAGTTCGGGCAGGTTGCGAACCCGGATGCGGCGGCCCAGTTCCCGCCGCAGCTCCGGAGCGTATTCTTCTGCCAGTAGCCTGGCACCGTGGGATGCGGGTTCGCTGCCCCCCAAAAATGTGACGTAAACCGAGGCAACGGCCAGATCACGAGTGACCCTGACTTCACTGACCGTCACCATACCCAGGCGACCGTCACGCACGGTCTGCCGGATGATGTCGGCCAGTTCCTGTTGTATTTGCGAAGCGACGCGGTCGCTACGGCTGAATTCTCTCGGCATGGCAGTGATTTTGGTGTCAGGATGGATGCTGAATCTGGACTTTTTCAAACACCTCGATCTGATCTCCCACCTTGATTTCATTATAGTTTCTGACACCGATGCCGCATTCCATACCGGCCTTCACTTCGGCAACATCGTCCTTGTAACGGCGCAGGGAATCAAGTTGGCCCTCAAAGATCACCACATTGTCACGCAGAACACGAATCGGCAGATTGCGCTTGACGAAACCGTCGGTCACCATGCAACCGGCAATGGCACCGAACTTGGGATGACGGAACACATCCCGCACTTCGGCATTGCCCACGATCTGTTCCCTGAATTCAGGCTCAAGCAACCCGGTCATCGATTTTTTGATCTCGTCGATGGCTTCGTAGATGATGCTGTAATAATGCAGGTCGATGCCGCGTTCCTCAATCAATTTGCGGGCACTGGCGTCGGCGCGAACATTAAAGCCTACGATGATGGCACTGGAAGCGAGTGCCAGATTGGCGTCGGTTTCGTTGATACCACCCACGCCACCCGCAATTACCCTGACCTTGACCTTGTCGGTGGAAAGGCTGGACAGTGAACCGCGCAAGGCCTCCAGGCTACCCTGTACATCTGCCTTGATGACCAGGTTGAGATCAGCGGTTTCTCCGCTTTCCATGCGGGAGAACAGGTCTTCCAGTTTGGTAGCCTGCTGGGCTGCCAGTTTGGAACTTCTCAGTTTTTCCTCACGCTGGGTGGCGATTTCACGGGCCTTGCGCTCATCCGCTACCACAATGAATTCATCACCGGCATTAGGGGCCGCCGACAATCCCAGTACCTCAACCGGCATCGAAGGCCCTGCCTCCCGGATCGGTTTGCCATTCTCGTTGAACATGGCCCTGACCCGCCCGGATTCCATGCCGCACAAAATGAAGTCACCCTTGCGCAGCACACCTTGCTGAATCAGGATGTCGGCCACGGGGCCACGTCCCTTTTCCAGTTTTGATTCCAGCACCACACCGGTGGCCGGTATGCTGACCGGAGCCTTGAGTTCCAGTATTTCGGCCTGTACCAGTATGGCATCCAGCAGGTTATCAATGCCTTGGCCGGTTTTGGCGGATACACTGACAAACTGGGCATCGCCGCCCCACTCTTCCGGAACCACGTTCAAGCCTGACAGTTCCTGCTTGACCCGTTCCGGATCAGCACCGGGTTTGTCGATTTTGTTGACTGCAACCACCAGGGGAACCCCGGCCGCCCGCGAATGTTCAATGGCCTCACGGGTTTGCGGCATGACGCCATCATCGGCCGCTACCACCAGAACCACGATGTCGGTAATTTTGGCACCGCGAGCCCGCATGGCCGTGAAGGCGGCATGACCGGGCGTATCGAGGAATGTCACCGCACCGTGATCGGTCTTGACCTGATAGGCACCGATATGCTGGGTGATGCCACCGGCTTCGCTGGCGGCAACCCGGGTTTTGCGGATGTAATCCAGCAGCGAGGTCTTGCCGTGATCGACATGGCCCATGATGGTGACGACCGGGGCTCTGGAATGTTGTTCGGCCTCGGCTGCCAGGTTCATGGTCGCAATGATTTCGGCCTCCAGCGGATTTTCCACCTGGGCGAACCCCTTGTGGCCCATTTCTTCCACCACCAGCAGGGCCGTGTCCTGATCCAGCAACTGGTTGATGGTGGCCATGACGCCCATGCCAATCAGGGTTTTGATAACCTCGGTGGCCTTGACTGACATGCGCTGGGCCAGATCGGACACCGAAATGCTTTCCGGGACAGCAACGTCCCGCACCATCGGGGCGGTGGGACGTTCAAACCCGTGCCTCTGCTCCGGAGGGGCCGGTGTAAACTTGCCGGGCTTGGCTTTCCTTTTCTTGTTGCGGCGATTGTCACCGCCCTCGAAACCATCACGAAAGTCATCGTCACCTGCTTTGGCGGTGCCGGTTTTTTTCTTGGCCCTGCGGGCGTCCGCATCGGTGGTCGCAGTACGCACACCGCCAAATTCCTCCCGCTCCACAACAGGTTTGAGAGCGGGCGGTTTGGGTTTACGGGGCGGCTCCGCCGGTTTTTTGGCCGGTGCCGCAACCGGTTTTTTCTCGGCGGGACGAGTGGCCGACGGACTGCTTTCCGCCGTCTTTTGCACGGGGGGTTTTCTGTCTGCTTGCTGTTTCTGACGCATTTCAGCCTTTTTCCTTTCTTCTTCCTGGCGTTTTTGTTCCGCCAGGGCTGCCTCTTCCTGACGCTTGCGTGCTTCCTGTTCTTGAAGTTCCTGCCGGATACGCTCCTGTTCAAGAGCCTGAAGGCGTCTGGCCTCCTCCTCCTGCTGGAGCCGTTGCCGTTCTGCTTCCTGCATGGCAGCAATTCTGGCAGCCTCTGCCGACTGTTCGGCCGTTTCGGGAGCCTCGCGCTTGATGTAGGTTCGAGTCTTGCGAACCTCCACACTGATGGTTTTGGCACCCTTGCCGGGAATTTTACCCTGCTTGAGTTCGCTGACTTTTCTTCGCTGCAAGGTGACGCGGTTAGGCTCGGCACCATCTTTTTGCTGTTTGCCGTGGCTTTGTCGCAGGTATCCCAGAAACTGCCGTTTCTCGCTGTCGCTCAAGGTGTCATCCGGCCCTGATTTGCTCAGGCCCGCATCAGCCAACTGCGTCAGCAGTTTCTCCGGGGGGATACCCACTACCCCGGCCAGTTGCCTTACTGTCACATCACTCATTCTCAGATAGCCTCGATCCTGTTCGATAAAATCCCTTGATTCAGGTAAACCACGACGAACGAGCCGCCATGATCAGGCGGGCAGCCGTCGCCTCATTCATGCCGCCGATGTCCAGCAGTTCATCAACTGCCAGTTCGGCCAGATCATTGACGGTGGCAATTCCGTGCCGTCCAAGCCGCTCAGCCAGTGCTTCATCAATGCCTTCCAGATCAGTCAGGGTTCCCGGAATCGGGGTAGGTTCAAATTTTTCTTCACTGGCGATGGCGTTGATGAGCAGGGCGTCGCGGGCGCGATTACGCAATTCCTCAACAATGTCCTCATCAAATTCGTCAATTTCCAGCAATTCCTTGCTGGGAACATACGCCATTTCCTCAACGGTGGAAAAACCCTCCCGCACCAATACCTCGGCGACATCCTTGCTCACGCCCAGTTCATCAACAAACTTTTGTATCAGTTTATTGGTTTCCTGGGTATTTTTGGTTTCGGCCTGGGTGGCACTCATGACGTTGAGCGTCCATCCAGTCAGTTCGGAGGCCAGTCGTACATTCTGACCATTGCGTCCTATGGCCTGGGACAGGTTTTCATCGGCCACGGCAATGTCCATGGAATGCCGATCCTCATCCACCACGATGGAAACGATTTCAGCCGGTGCCATGGCGTTGACCACAAACTGGGCCTGATTATCGCTCCAAAGAATGATGTCAACCCGTTCACCGGACAATTCATTGGTGACGGCCTGCACCCTGGAACCACGCATCCCGACGCAGGCTCCGACCGGATCCAGACGCGGTTCGTTGCTTTTGACGGCAACCTTGGCCCTCACGCCCGGATCACGCGCCGCCGCCATGATTTCAATGATGCCCTCCCCTACCTCGGGGACTTCCAGCCGGAACAGGGCCATCAGCAATTCGGGCGCGGTACGGCTGACGAAAAGCTGAGGCCCACGCGCCTCAGGTTTAACTGCCTTGAGATAGCCACGCAGGCGGTCGCCGGTGCGTACTGCCTCGCGCCCTATCATTTCCTCACGGGGAACAAAGGCCTCAATGTTACCGCCCAGATCCAGATAGATGCTGCCGCGCTCCACCCGTTTGACCACGCCGGTCACCAGTTCACCCACCCGGTTGCGAAAGGCGTCAACCACCTTGCGCCGCTCGGCGTCCCGCACCCGCTGAACGATGACCTGTTTGGCGGTCTGGGCGGCAATCCGTCCAAATTCTATTGATTCGATCGGGCGTTCCAGGTACTCATCCACCTGTATGTCGGGTTGGGTATTTCTGGCTTCCTCAAGCGATATTTCTACCTCCGGCTGGTCATTGCCCCTGCGAACCGGCACCTCACCTTCCACCACCAGCCAGCGGCGAAAGGTTTCGTAGTCTCCGGTCTTGCGGTCGATGGCCACCCGGACATCAATTCTGTTGTCATGTCGCTTGATCGTGGCTGTACGCAACGCATCCTCTATGGCAACGAAAATCACCTCCTTGTCGATTTCCTTTTCATTGGATACGACGTCAACCACCAGCAATATTTCTTTGTTTGCCATTACGTCGTCCTGGGTTGTCAAATATCAAAGTCAGGCACCAGGCGTGCCTTGTCTATGGATTCAAAAGGGATATGCAGAATGGTTTCACCGTCCTGCAATACTACGTCGTCACCGTCCATGCCCAGCAGTCGGGCCTTGAATTTTCTGCGGTTTTCCAGCGGGTGGGTTAATTGCAACCTCACCGTGCAACCCTTGAAACGTTCGAAGTGGTCGGGCTCACGCAGTGGCCGGTCCATCCCGGGCGAGGATATTTCCAGTTGATAATTCCCCGGTATGGGATCCTCCACATCCAGAAAGCCGCTGAGTTGATGGCTTACCTTTGAGCAATCGTCCAGGGTGATACCTGCTTCATGGTCGATGTAAACCCTGAGGATTTTTTGCCTGCTGTCGTACTCGACGGCAACCAGTTCATACCCCAGACCATTGACCACAGGCCCGATCAGCTTGCTCAGGCGTTCCTGCCCACGCATGACACCCCCTCTCTTGAAATGACCGACAAAAAAAGGGCACAAGGCCCGATACTGACGGAAACCTTGCCAGACCCTACTGCGGAGACCTCGTGAAATTACGAGACTACCGCCCCCGGTATGACAAAATCCGCACGAACAAAAAAGCCCCTGGATGGGGCGTTTTTCTGAGTGATGACTGTTTCACTTAAAATTTGCTTGCCACTGTACCACACTCTCGGTTGTATTGGAACCTGAAATGCCCCTGTTATCCAGCCCCTGCCGGGCGGTTTCAGGGTAGAATGCCGGGCGTTCAGCACTTTGTCTTACCCCTACCCAGGAAATACGCCATGATCTCCAGAAAACCGCTTTCGTCCCCCCGGTTGCAGACGGGTTCCGTCCCGCCGTCACCGCGCCAGCCCCAACCGGCTCCCCCCCTGCCGGACGCCCCGACTGGCGACAAACTGTTGAGGGTAGCGGGTTTTCCGGCGGTTGCGGCCCTGTTTCAAACGGCACCGGAACGGGTGGTTCGCTTTTTTTACGAGGAACGGATGATTCCCCGCATCGGGACTTTTTGCGCCAGCATGGCGGGGCAACGTCGTCCCTACCGGATGGTGGACACGGCTGAATTGTCCCGGATTGCCGGGACGGTCAGACACGGCGGAATCGTCGCGGTGGCTGAACCCCGGCTCCTGCAGGAACTGTCTCCCGAACGGATTCACACCTGGGCCACAACCAGTCAACCGGTATTTGTTCTGGACGGTGTTGGCAACACCCATAACGTGGGTGCCATTGCCCGGACACTGGCGTTTTTCGGTTATGACCGGCTGATTCTGTCCGACCACCCGGCCCAGGCCGGGTTATCCGATTCGGCCTACCGGGTGGCCGAAGGCGGGCTGGAGCATCTGCAATTGTTTCGTGCCAGTCGTCTGCCCGCCCTGTTACACCGGCTGCAACCCGGTTATCGCATCATCGGCACGGCCCTCGACAAGGGAATACCGCTGGAAAAGCTGGCGGACGACCCGCGTCCGTCGCTGGTCATTCTGGGCAACGAGGAACAGGGACTCTCACCGGCGACACTGAAATGCTGTGAGCAGGTCGTAAGAATCCGCGGCCGGGGAGCCGTACAATCGCTGAACGTATCGGCAACCGTAGCAATACTGGCCTACGCCCTGGGAACGCGGGGTGCGGCTCAAACGCGCCCTGCCGCACCGGCCGTGGCCAAAACCGGCCCTCATCATCCCCGCAAACGCCAACCGCGATGAAGCGTGCCGTCAGACGATGGTTGCTGTCGGGCTGCATTCTGCTGTCCGGTTGCATGAGTCCGGTCGCGCTCAATCAGGCGGTCATGGCATACGACGAAGCCGCCAGCACGGCACTGTCACGGCAACTGCTGCTCAACATTGCCCGTGCCCGCCAGCATTTGCCCATGCACTTTACCGCCATTGCCAACATCGCGGCCACGTTCAATTTTCAGTTCAATGCCGGTGTTTCGCCGGCCCTGACCGGCAATCAGGGCGGTCTTCTGGCACCGCTGCTCGGAACCAGTGTGGCAGAAAATCCAACCATCAGCATCATGCCGGTGGAGGGTGAGGAATTTACCCGGCGCTTTCTGACGCCACTGGGATCGGATCGGATCATTTTGCTGTTGCGGCAGGGCTATGACGTCGACATGCTACTAAGGCTGGTGGCCAGTGAACTGCATCTGGAAACCGGGGACACTGAGCAGATTTATCACAATCGTCCGAAGATCAGAACCGAATACCCGGTTTTCCGCCAGGCCGTACTCCACCTGTCGACCATTCAGGATCGCAATGCGCTGCACGTAGACCCCCTTACGGCCATTTTGACCAACTACGATCCGGCACAACTCACGCAAAACCAGCGAACCGCCTGGAACGACTGGGCCAGAACCGGCAATTCCGATGAAATCAGGCTGGACATACGTGCTGAATATCCGGGCGGGGAGTACCCCATCAGGGGCTACCTTCGTCTACGCAGTTTTTACTCGCTGCTTAACTTCGTGGGCGGTGACACCGGAGAAGAACAGGAATACCCGGTCGGGCCGGACGCCCGCAGCCCGGATGCATCGGAAAATCCGGTACATGCCCTGGCGGTACTGGAGGATCACGGCGAAGACTGCGACCCGGAAGTGGGTATCCGCCTTAATGGCCACCAGTACTGCCTGGCCCGGTCGCGCACATCCTTCTGGAATCGGGAGGCTTTCAGGGTGATCCATCAATTGCTCCAGATGACGGTAACCCACCTTCCCCGCGACGCAGGCCCCAACATCACCATCGCCAAATAAACCCGGAAGCAGAGCAGGTCAAGGATGCTGGCTGGCTGGATGGCTGCGGTGACCTGTTTGAGTACAATGATACCCCCTATATTTCATGCTGTAGTCCTTGCAAACAGGCCAACCAAATGGAACGCGGGATCGCTTTATGCGCGGTACGGTAGTAGCTCACCATACGCCGACCCGAACTGACGTTAAAAAAACCAATACCGGAGCAGAACCAATGGAAACGACACCCGCCGATTCATCCGGGCGACTGGCCAGTCTTGACGCCCTGCGTGGGCTGGTCATGGTTCTCATGGCCCTTGATCACGTCCGCTATTTCTGGTTTTCACCGGGTTTTTCCCCGACTGACCTGACCCAGACCAGCCCTACCCTGTTTTTTACCCGCTGGATCACCCACCTGTGCGCCCCCACTTTTATTTTTCTGGCCGGTGTGGGAGCCGGACTGTACCAGCAACGTCATGCTGCCTCTCCCCGCCAATTGGCTGTTTATCTGCTGTCCCGGGGCGCATGGATGGTGCTGCTGGAAATCACCTGGAACAGCTATCTGTGGACACTGCAATACCAAACCCTGGAATTGCAGGTTTTGTGGGCCATTGGCTGTTCGATGCTGTTGCTGGCGGGGCTGATTTTTTTGCCGGGG
>CAIVXW010000149.1 GCA_903910005.1 uncultured Methylococcaceae bacterium | reverse complement strand
TCGATCTGACCTTTGATGCCGATTTCAATCCGGGCAAGTCATCCAATTTCACCGATTCGCTGGGTAATCGGTTATCCGGCATCCATTATGGCGATGACGGTCTGGAAACGGTGGACGGTTTCTTTGATGCCGACAAGAAACTCATCGTACTGGATGAAATCAAACCGCAGGGCGGCATCATCAACCTGACCGGTACCCTCATCAGTACCGGCAACGGCCGTTTGCGGGCCGCCAGCGGTTATGCTTCAGTCAACATTACCAACAACAGCCGGTTCGATCTGGCCCTGGATGACATCGTGGTTAATGAAAACCGCGAAGGCCGCATCACCCTGACCGATACCGCCACCCTGGCCCGGGAAATTTATCTCTTCAAGGACGGCCAGGTGACCCGTGACCGTAAACAGGGCACCCTGACCACCACGACCTCTGACGGTAAAGCCCTGAGCTCCATCCGGTATGATCAGGTCAGCAGCGATACCCTGGTTCCGATTGAAAGCCTGACCCCGTCCTCGCTCAATTCACCGGCGAATGAGACGGTTAACGGGGCTTTTGACGGCAAACGGGACAGCAAATACCTCAACAAGGACGGGGCTGGCAGCGGTGTCAGCTTGAAACTGGTTGATCCGGCCGTGGTGACCGCCCTGTCGCTGACCACCCGCACCAACGACGACATCTGGCAATGGGATCCCAAAACCTACGAACTGTATGGCTCCAATACCGATGGTGACTGGAATGGAACCGACTGGACACTGATCAGTGCCGGTGATACCAACCTGGCCAATGACCGGGGGGCCAGCAACACCCTGTCATTCGACAACAAGCAGGCCTATACCTATTACAAGGTAGTGTTCCCCGAGATCAAGGGCGTTTATACCGACGGTAATGGCCAGTCACTGGAATATCTGCATCTGTCTGAAATCGGCCTGCAAACCGCCAGCGGAGTCACGGCCGGCTCCCTCAATTACCAGCCCGCACAAGGTCGCTTCTACCTGTTTACCGAAGGTCAGAGGAAAACCGAGACCGAGTATAAAAAATACGAACAAAAGAGTTTCAACCTGTTCGGATTCGACTGGGATGATCTGGTCAAGGATGATTCCCTCAAGAAAAGCGATACCAGAATGACCGACGGCGAGCCCCTGCTGGATTCGGAAGTGGTGGTAAATTATCCTGCACTACCGGCTGATGTGTTGCTGTATTCCAAATATCAGTTGGTGCAGACCAGTCGGGACGTTACCAAGAAAGGCCCCTGGGAATCAGGCGGTGGCTGGCTGCGCGAAAAGACCGTCACCACCGAAGTGACCACCGTGACCGGTCTCAAGGACTTCTACACCTATGCCGTGCGGGCCGACCTGCCGGTTGCCGTGGAGTATTACCCGGGTTCCGATCAGCCGGTGGTCAACATCCAGAATGGCAGCAACAAACTGCTGGTACGGGGTGAGATGTCATTCGCCGATACCGGTGCCACTGACGATGAGTTTGCGGTGTCTCCGGTCAATCTGTCGGCGGATGCCATGGAAATTTCCGGCGAGGCCGTATTCTCCGGTCCCCTGCCGCAGATCCGCACCAAGGGCGATGTCACCCTGAACATCAAGAACGGTTCAGGCCGTCTGCTGGTCGAAGCCACCGGCAGCGTGACCATCAAGGAACTCAGCACTGAACGCAATATTCTCAACATCGGTGGTATTACCGGTGCCAAAGACATTCGCATTGATGCCGTCAAGAGCGTTCAGGCCAAAAACATCAACACCGGAGGGAATATCGCAGTCAAGGCTGGCAATAGCCTCAGCCTCAGTTATGCCGTGACCACGGCAGGCCGGGTTGAGTTGACCGCCGGCAATGCCGTGCTGGCTGACAACATCAAGGCACCGCAGAACTTCGCGGCCACTGGCAGTACGGAAGTAAACCTCGGGCTGATCAACATAGGCCAGAGCGTCGCTATTTCCGGCGCGGATGTGACCCTGCAAAACCTCAAGGCAAGTAGCGT
>CAIVXW010000148.1 GCA_903910005.1 uncultured Methylococcaceae bacterium | reverse complement strand
TGCTGCTGGCGCGGGCACCGGCCCGCATACCGCCAACCTTCAGTGATTGCGGTCTGCACACGCTGGGATTCATCCCGCTTTTGTGCAAAAGTGTCGGTCATCTCGACACCCGCGTCGCCACCCTTGCAGATCAACTGAAACGGGTACGCCGCTACGCCGGGGATCTATGCAGTCTGGGCAAGGGCGAAATCCTGATCGCCGAATCGGTCGACCTGCCTTGATGAACCATCCAGCCTGTTTGGAGGAGGAGCCACCCAGTGCCGCTTAATCTCATTCTGGTGCGCCATGCCGAGGCCGTGGGTGCATCAATCGCGATCCCTGATCTGAAGCGTCCGCTGTCACCACGGGGCCAGGCCCAGGCCAGATTGATGGGGGCGTTGCTGGGATTTTCCGGACTGAAACCCGGTGTCATCGTTTGCAGCCACTCGGAACGAACCGTGGCAACCGCCCGGATACTGGCTCAGGCCATGAATCTGGATCAGGATATCCTCCGTGAGGATCCGCGTCTGTACATGCAGAATATCGTGATACTGAGCCAGGTCATCAACAGTTTGCCCGATCAGCATTCACGGATTATCCTGGTGGGCCACAATCCTGACATCAGTGTACTAATGGGCGAGTTGTCCGGACAGGTCTTGTGCGAACAACCGCCGTGTACGGTCGCTTCATTGCGGTTTGAGGCCGATTCGTGGGGGTGTGTCGTGGAGGGCAGTGGAGTGCTGGATTTTTGCGTACAGCCTGAGCGATATGATCTGACCCACGACAGCGACCTGTTACCGCGCTGAGGAGCCGCTATCGGGTTTCCTGCAATTCCGTGTCCACCACAATCAGACAGACATCATCTTCAAAACTGCCGTTATGGGAGTAGGCCGCCAGGTCGTCGAGAATGCCCCGGGTCATTGACGGGGCATTTTGCTCTCCGTAGCGACAGGCCAGTTGTAGCAGACCGTCCTGACCCAGCATCCGGTTTTCACTGTCACGCACTTCAAACAAGCCATCGGAGTACAGCAAAATCCGGTCGTGTTTACCCAGAGTGACGACGGCCGCCGGAAAATGGGCCGTGTTCAGAATACCCAGCAGGCCGCCGTTGGCCTGATTTTCGTTGCAGATGTGCCACCCGGTACCAGAACCGGGTTGCAGCAAAATGGGGGGCGGGTGTCCGGCATTGGCATAGTGTAGATGTCCCTCTGACAAATCCAGCACCACGGCAAAGGCCGAAGCAAACAGGGTCAGATGATTGTCCTGCAACAAATGGCACAGACTACGGTTGAGTACGCAAAGAAACTCGCCGGGATGGCGGGCGATATCGCGGTGATCCTGAATGAGAGCTCTTAACATGGACGTAACCAGGGCTGCCTGGACACCGTGTCCCATTACATCGGCCACGAGTACGCAGAGGCGGGTCTCCGAGAGAACGAGAACTTCGTAAAAATCGCCGCTGACCAAATTCAGTGGCGCGTAATGGGCATGCACGGAAGCCCGACGGTAGCCCTGTCCCGAGCCGACAACCAGCGTAGGGGGTGACTGAGGCAACATGGCCAGTTGCATTTCCCGGGCAATTTTCAGGTTGTCGGTCAG
>CAIVXW010000147.1 GCA_903910005.1 uncultured Methylococcaceae bacterium | reverse complement strand
CTGCTTCGCTCGTAATTGACTTCCTCGACAACCCCGTTGAAATCCTTGAAAGGCCCCTCGACGACCCTGACCACTTCGCCGATTTCATACAATACCTTGGGTCTTGGATGCGCCGCGCCTTCTTCAATTTTGTTCAATATCCTGTCGGCCTCCTGCTCGCTAATTGGCAATGGTTTATCTGACGTACCTCCGATAAACCCAAGTACCTTGGGCACCTCCTTAACCAGGTGCCAGGTTTCATCGTTCAACTCCATCTGTACCAGAACATAGCCTGGAAAAAATTTTCTTTCGCTTTTCCGCTGTTGGCCTGAACGCATCTCCACAACCTCCTCTGTTGGCACAAGGACGCTGCCGAAATACTGCTCCAAACCTGACCGTTTTACACGTTCCTCAAGCGTTTTCTTGACTTGATTTTCATAATTTGAATAGGCATGCACCACATACCAGCGCAAACTCATTTCAACTACCCACGCCGGTCAACTTACCAATCCCCCAAAACAGAAACATATCCAGCAACCAGAGCGTGATTCCCATCAAAAATACCAATGCAACTACGATCATGGTAGCTTGCATGGTTTCCTGCTTTGTTGGCCAAATCATTTTTCTGACTTCTATCCGAGACTCCTGCAGAAAAGACTGAAGGTTACGACCCATCGCCGTAGACAGCACTGCAGCCAATGCCATCGCCGATACTCCGAGTATCCCTAATACACGATATACAAGCAGTTTCTCGGAGAAATAATAGAAACCGGCAACCCCGGAAATCAGGAGACTGACGGCAAGTACCATTTTTGCGGTATCTAACGCATCTCCAGTTTTGCTATCCGTTCTTTCCGCCATATGCTGCCTTTTGTTTTTTTACTGATCCTGCGATGGATGGAATGGCAGGCCAGGAGGGACTCGAACCCCCAACCTGCGGTTTTGGAGACCGCTGCTCTGCCAATTGAGCTACTGACCTATATTCAATCCACGATCAGATACACAACAAAACGGTCGACCAGGCACAGCGCATGGCCGACCTTCTGTTTTATTCTATAACCTTGGTAACAACACCTGCACCGACGGTGCGACCACCTTCGCGTACAGCGAAGCGCAATCCTTCCTCCATGGCAATTGGAGCGATCAATTTGACGGTGATTTTTACATTATCACCCGGCATCACCATCTCCACACCTTCCGGCAACTCCGCAGCACCAGTCACGTCCGTGGTCCGGAAATAAAACTGTGGCCTGTACCCATTGAAGAACGGAGTATGCCGACCGCCTTCATCCTTGGACAAAACGTAAATTTCCGCCTCAAAATGTGTATGCGGAGTAATGGTGTTCGGAGCTGCCAGTACCTGACCACGCTCGACGTCCTCGCGTTTGGTACCACGCAAAAGAACCCCTACGTTATCACCGGCAACACCTTCATCCAGCAACTTGCGGAACATTTCAACGCCGGTGCAAGTAGTTTTGGTCGTCGGGCGAATGCCAACAATGGAGACTTCCTCACCTACCTTGACCTTACCGCGTTCAATCCTGCCCGTCACTACAGTGCCGCGGCCAGAAATTGAGAAAACGTCTTCAATGGGCATGAGGAACGATCTTTCTATATCGCGTTGCGGCTCCGGAATATAGGAATCCAGTGCATCAACCAGCTTGATGATTGCTGGAACGCCGATATCAGATGAATCGCCTTCGAGTGCTTTCAAGGCAGAACCAATGATGATCGGGGTATCGTCACCGGGAAAATCATACTTGGCAAGCAATTCCCGGATTTCCATTTCGACCAACTCAACGAGTTCAGCGTCATCCACCATATCGGCTTTATTCAGAAAGACGACTATGTAAGGAACCCCCACCTGACGAGCCAGCAGAATATGCTCACGGGTTTGCGGCATCGGGCCGTCTGCCGCAGAACATACCAGAATGGCTCCGTCCATCTGAGCTGCCCCTGTAATCATGTTTTTGACGTAGTCAGCATGACCCGGGCAATCTACGTGCGCATAATGGCGGGTCGGAGATTCATACTCGACGTGAGCCGTAGCGATGGTAATACCACGCGCCCGCTCTTCGGGGGCAGCGTCAATCTGATCGTAAGCCTTGAATTCGCCACCAAACCGCTCTGCACCAACCTTTGTCAAGGCCGCAGTCAAAGTAGTCTTGCCATGATCGACGTGACCAATAGTACCGACATTAATATGCGGTTTGGTACGAGTAAACTTCTCTTTTGACATCCGCTAACACCCCTTCTTTAAGCTTTTACCGGAAGTATTAATTATAAAAATGTGGAGCCCATAACCGGACATGAACCGGTGACCTCTTCCTTACCAAGGAAGTGCTCTACCGACTGAGCTATATGGGCTTTGAATGCAACAAATGGAGCGGGTGATGGGAATCGAACCCACGCCATCAGCTTGGAAGGCTGAGGTTCTACCATTGAACTACACCCGCATTCCTCTCTGACAACCTTGGTG
>CAIVXW010000146.1 GCA_903910005.1 uncultured Methylococcaceae bacterium | reverse complement strand
AGGCCGTCGACCAGGGAATATTCGGTGTGGAGGTGCAGGTGGATGAATCGGGGTTCGACGGACATGCGAATGACCTGAAGGCTGGGGATAGGGTACGACGGGATGGCACAGGGGGGCGGATTATACCCCGGGCGCGGCCTTTGTCGTGGTGTCACCGCTGACCGAATCATGGGAACTTTCCCTTGACAGGTGGGCTGTCTGTGCAGACCATATACTGCAAACACTCGGCGTGAATCCTGTTCCATGAATCATCCTCAATCCCTGTCCTGTCTCGGCGGTGTCGGCTCCCAGACTCTGGCCCGGTTGGCCCGACTGGGCGTTTTTACCGTGCAGGACCTGCTGTTTCATTTGCCGCTTCGCTATGAAGACCGTACCCGACTGGATGCCATCGGCACGCTGATGCCAGGTCAGACAGCCCAGGTGGAGGGCCGTATTGAGTTGATTGAGCAGATCAGTGGCAGGCGGCGCATGTTGCTGTGCCGGATTCGGGACGACAGCGGTCGTCTGCATCTGCGTTTTTTTCACTACACCACCACCCAGCTTGAACAACTGACGCAGGGAAGCCTGATCCGCTGCTACGGCGAGGTCAAAACCGGGTTCTACGGGCTGGAAATGACCCATCCCGATTATCAGCGGGTCACGGCCCCTGATGCGGAACCACCGGATGCCACCCTGACCCCGGTTTACCCTGCCACCGAAGGCTTACACCAGAAAACCCTGCGCCGACTGGTGCAGCAGGCCTTGAACCAGATGACGGCCCAATCCCTGCCCGACTGGCTGCCCTGCTATCGACCGCAGGCAGACACCCCGCCCGATCTGCATGCGGCCATACGTCTGCTGCATCAACCCCCCGCCGATTGTACGCCGACGTCGCCCCGTTTGCTGGCGGCCCGCGAACGACTGGCCTTCGAGGAGTTGCTGGCCCATCATCTGAGCCTGAGTCGTTCCCGCATCGTCACCCGAACCAAGACCGCCCCGGCCTTGTATCCCGATGCGGAAACAACCCGGCAGTTTCGTGAAAGGCTGCCATTCGCCCTGACCGGCGCCCAGGAGCGGGTCATCGCCGAAATTGCCGCTGACGTCGGCCAAACCCGGCCCATGATGCGGCTGGTGCAGGGAGACGTAGGTGCCGGCAAAACCGTGGTAGCAGCTTTTGCCGGGCTGATGGCCCTGGCATCCGGTTATCAGGTTGCACTGATGGCCCCCACCGACCTGCTGGCCGAACAACACGTCCGCAATTTCCGGCAGTGGCTGGAACCGCTCGGGGTACAGGTGGGATTTTTGTCGGGGCGCAGCAAGGGGCAGGGGCGTCGTGCTACCCTGGCGGCACTGGCCAGCGGTGTTGTCGGGATTGTCATCGGTACCCATGCCCTGTTTCAGGAGTCGGTTCAATTTCACCGGCTTGGCCTGATCATCATCGACGAACAGCACCGGTTTGGGGTACACCAGCGGCTGGCCCTGCGTAACAAAAGTGAGTTGTCCGGGCTGTATCCGCACCAGCTCATCATGACGGCTACGCCCATCCCGCGTACCCTGGCCATGCTCAATTACGCAGACCTTGATCTGTCCATCATTGACGAAAAACCGCCCGGACGCACACCGGTCGAGACCCGGGTGATCCCGACCCGGCGTCGCCCGGAGATCATCGGGCGCATGACCGATTGGGTGAATCTGGGACGGCAGGTTTATTGGGTGTGTCCGTTGATTGAGGAGTCAGAACTGCTTCAGTGTGAGGCTGCCGAAAAAACCGCTGCCGTGCTGGCCGAGGCCTTGCCTCAGGTGCGGATCGGGTTGATTCACGGGCGGCTCAAGGGCGCGGACAAGGAAGCCGTGATGCAGCAGTTCAAGGCGGGAGCCATGGATGTGCTGGTGGCAACCACCGTGATTGAGGTGGGGGTGGATGTTCCCAATGCCAGTCTGATGATTATCGAAAATGCCGAGCGGATGGGGCTGGCTCAACTGCATCAGTTGCGCGGGCGGGTCGGACGGGGACCGACCGAATCGCATTGCATTTTGTTGTATCACCCGCCCCTGTCGCAAACAGCCCGGTTGCGACTGGGGGTGATGCGGGAATCGGACGACGGCTTTGTCATTGCCGAACAGGACCTGAAACTGCGCGGGCCTGGCGAGTTGCTGGGAACCCGCCAGACCGGTCAGATTGCATTCCGGGTAGCCAGCCTGCCGCAGGACAACGGACTGATTGAGGCGGTCAATGCCGCTGCCCGCCACTTGCTCGAAACCGCGCCTGACACAAGCGAACACCTGATCACCGATGTACCTGTTTCATTCTCTTCCGGATTTGAGCAGATACAGCAAAATTTTGGGTCCGTTAGGGGGAATGTTTTCGAAGGGAGTGTTACCGGACAACCTTTGAGGAATGAAAAATGGGACCTGACGGCATCTTTTAATATCTCCTCAATGAACACTAAAATTATAGAATTACCTAACAATGAACCAATTATACGGGATAATGTCCTCGACAACGGCAAATTCATGACTCTGGTCAATGTGGGAGACCGAACAGGCACTTTT
>CAIVXW010000145.1 GCA_903910005.1 uncultured Methylococcaceae bacterium | reverse complement strand
TGATTTCATTCTCGGCATTGACCTGCTCGGTCACGTCATACTGTACACCCAGGTAATAAATCAGGTTGCCCGCGCTATCGAACAGCGGCGTCAGTGCCAGACGATTATGGAACAATTCGCCATTCTTGCGATAATTCCTCAGCGTCACTTCTACCGGTTGGGAGTTATCAATCGCCTGTCTCAGTTTGAAACGGGCCTCCTGATCACGATCCTCACCCTGAAGAAAGCGGCAATTCCTGCCCACCACTTCCTCAGGGCTGTGTCCAGTCATGTTGAGAAAGGCCTGATTGACGTATACGATCGGCATGTCCTCTATATCAGGATCGGCCAGGGTTACACCATTGACGCAGGAATCCAGAATCTGGGATAAAACCTGCGGAATGATCCCCGCATCTTTTTGTACGACGAACGACATGATTATCTCCTCATTAGTTATTTCATTATTGTTTTGGGCTGACGGATTCACTCAAGGGTGTCAGCCGTTTTCAATCAGTCCCTTGAGATTTTTTACCGTACGATTGGCACCGTCCTGTATGGCGACCCGTATGAGTTTTTCAAAAGGCCGCATGAAGGTTTCAACCTGGGGCAATTCAAACGTGAAAGTGACGCGGGTGGCTTCTTCTGCCCCGTTTCTGTCCTCAAATTCATAAAGACAGGTGTAAGGGTTTGATACCCCGGTAAAACAGACCCGCTTGTTGGGCTGGTGATCGGTAACCTTGAAGGTTGATTCCTACTTGTGACCGTGATCCACCCTGACCTGGTGAGCCAGGGTACCCAGTTTGACCGGTAACGGCGACAGGGGTTTGAGTTCCACGACTTCAGGGGACCAGCGTGGGTAATTATCAAAGAATTGATCACTGATAAAGTGGTAGACATCGTTCACGGGTTTGTGAATGACCACGCTGGCTTTTGCGACGACAGGTTGGCTGGAACCAAATAACATAATCTTTCTCCGAATGATGATTATCGAATGTCCGGCAGGAATGACTCCTGCCGGACTGCCAGAGTCCGGGTTTGCAGGGCGTGCCCCCTGTGACGGGGATGTCTTCGTGACGTCACGCTGCGGCAGAACACCTGGTTTCCACACATTTCCGCCAGGGTTTTGGCAACGGGTAACCGGTTGGTTGACCGATTTCGCCATAACCGGCGTTCAGATTTTAGCAGATTGGCTAAGTTCCCGGACAATGACCCTCTGTGAAATGTTCCGGATGGTCATTCACCCCAGGGCCGGTTCTACCGCCATGCCACTGTGCCGCAGCAAGGCATCAAGGGTTGGTTCACGGCCACGAAACGCGATGAAGGAGGTCATGGCGTCACGACCGCCCCCCTGCTCCAGAATATTGTGCAGAAAGGCCTGACCGGTTGCCGCATCCAGTGACCCGCGTTCCTCGAACAATGAATAGGCGTCGCTCGACAGCACTTCGGCCCATTTATAACTGTAATAGCCGGCGGCATAGCCTCCGGCAAAAATGTGGGCAAAGCCGTGCGGGAACCGGTTGAAGGAGGGCGGCATGAATGCGGCCACCTGCTGCCTGACTTCATCCAGCAAAGCATAAATTCGGCCACCCCGGGCAGGGTCATAATCCCGGTGCAGGCGAAAATCAAACAGGGCAAACTCCAGTTGCCTCACCGTTTGCAAACCGGACTGAAAATTCCGGGCTGCCAGCATTTTATCCAGCAGGGTGGCTGGCAGGGGTTCACCGCTTTGGTAATGCCCGCTCAGCATCGTCAGCGGTTCCGGTTCCCAGCAAAAATTCTCCATGAACTGACTGGGCAGTTCCACCGCATCCCATTCAACCCCCCGTATACCGGATACCGCCAGATGCTTCATCCGGGTCAGCAAATGGTGCAGGGCGTGGCCAAATTCATGGAACAGTGTTTCCACCTCCTCATGCCGCAACAGGGCCGGTTTACCGGGAGGGGGCGGGGTGAAATTGCACACCACATAGGCGACCGGCAATTGCACCGACTGATCCTGCCGCTGACGCCGGGTCACGCAGTCATCCATCCAGGCACCGCCCCGCTTGTTGGAGCGGGCATACAGATCAAGATAGAGGAAGCCTCTCACCTGACCGGTCTGGTCAGCCATACGGTAAAACACTACGTCCGGATGCCAGACATCCACCCCGGTTTCCTGGTTGATCTGCAGGCCGTACAGCCGTCCCAGCAACTCAAACAGACCCTGAATGACCCGGGGGGCGGGAAAATAGGCCCTGACTTCTTCTTCCGAGAAGGCATACAGCTTTTGCCGGAGTTTTTCTGAATGGTAAGCCAAATCCCAGGCCTGCAATGTGTCCACACCGTGTTCATCGCGGGCAAACTGGCGGAGGGTTTCCAGATACTGGTGGGCATGCGGCAGCGAACGGCGGGCCAGATCAGACAAAAAGCCTGTAACTTCAGCGGTGGAACGGGCCATTTTGGTGGCAATGGATTCCTCGGCATAATTGCTGAATCCCAGCAGGCAGGCCTGCTCATGACGCAATGCCAGTATTTTTTCCATGATGTCGGTGTTATCGAACTGACCGGCATGAGGTCCCTGATCGGAGGCGCGGGTCACATGAGCCGTATAAAAATCCTGTCGCAGGGTGCGGTCGTCAGCGTAGGTCATGATGGCCGTATAGGACGGAAACTCCAGCGTGAACAACCAGCCATCCAGTTCGCGGCTGCGGGCGGCTTCCCGGGCGGCCATACGGGCTGATTCCGGCAAGCCCGCCAGTTGGGCCTCATCGGTAATCAGGCGGGTAAAGGCTTGGGTGGCGTCAAGCAGGTTGTCCTGGAACCGGCTGGACAGATGGGACAACTCGGCGGCAAGTTCCCTGTAACGGGCTTTTGCCTCTGTCGGCAGACTGACACCGGAGAGGCGAAAATCACGCAGTGCGTTGTCAATCACCTTTTTTTGGGCGGGCTCCAGGTCGGCGTACCCGGCACTGTCTGCCAGCGACTGATAGGCCTGATACAGAGCCTCATTCTGGCCCAGTTCGGTCGAGTATTCGCTCAGTTTGGGCAGGCAGGCATTGTAGGCTGCCCGCAATTCCTCATGGTTGGCTACGGCATTGAGATGACTGACCGGTGACCACAGCCGGGCCAGGCGATCATCCAGGTCATCCAGTGTCTCCACCAGGGTATCCCAGGTGAAGGGTGTCTCACTGGTCAGCCGTTCGGCAATCGCCTGGCGATTGGCGGCGAGTACCGAATCAAGGGCAGGCTCCACGTGTTCTACCCTGATGCGGGAAAACGGTGGCAGGGTAAAGGGTTCGAGCAATGGATTAGTCATGGGATTGAAGTAAGGTAACGTTAGTTTGGGTTAAGGAAACGGTGAATGGTCAGCGGTGAATGGTGAGTGGTATGCCGGGAACGGGGCCATCCTGAGTATCCGGTGGGGTCAGTGGCGAGTGAGTGCCGCCACGAAGCCGCCCCCATTCGCCAATCACCAATCGCCATTCACACCAGCCCCCCGCGACTCATCCCGAATCCACGTTAAGGTAGCATCAAAACACAATTGACCCGTCTCCGGTTCAATTGTTACCGGGGATCGCGTCTTGACTTGCCAAATTCACAAAGGGTAAAATTCTGCTTCTTTTTTGAGGCTACGTAGCTCAGTCGGTTAGAGCACCGCATTCATAATGCGGGTGTCGGCAGTTCAAGTCTGCCCGTAGCTACCAGTTTGAAGAAAAAGGCCTGGCGCGATCCGCCGGGCTTTTTTTTGCCTGCAATTCCGGGCCTTTCAGCCCGGTTCGATCCGTTCAAGGGCCAGCAACGGCAGAATGGCCCTGATCCAGGG
>CAIVXW010000144.1 GCA_903910005.1 uncultured Methylococcaceae bacterium | reverse complement strand
GCCCGCATGGAATGGCAACGACCATCCCAGTCATTGAAATCACCGACCACGCTGACTCTTTCGGCATTGGGTGCCCAGGTGGCAAAAAGAACACCGGATATGCCATCGACCGTATGCGAATGGGCACCGAGAATACGGTAGATATGCCAGTGTTTGCCCTCACCATAAAGGTAGAGGTCAAAATCAGCCAACTGGGGCGGAAAGGTGTAGGGATCAATGCGGGTTCGGGTTTGACCGGCCTGATCGACCCAGGAAATGGAACAGTGCCCGACCGGCTCGGTATGCGGGAGAGACACTTCAAACACGTCGGTTCCCGCTACGCGCTGCATCTCGGCATTTTGCGTGCCGAAGCGAGCCGAACCGGCACCGGGCAGGAATACCCGGAACACATCGCTCCCTTCCGCCCTGTGTCGACCGAGAAAGGCAAACGGGTCGTGGTGACGGGCCGTCAGGATGCGCTGAATGTCTGAATCGGGGTTTTTTGTGTTCATGGCTGTAGCACAAGTGATTTGAGGTTTATTTGAGTTCACTTTATTCTGCCTCTGATAGTAAAATGTCCCGGCGAAACAAGCACACCCGAACGCCAGGTGTATGTTACCAAATTTCACCCTGGATGTAGCCACAGCCCCCTAATGGAGTCCCCCATGCCCGATTCGATGCACGCATCCCGCTTTGTAAGTCGCCTCACGCGCCACACACTGGCTCTTATCCTGGCAGGTGGGCGTGGTACCCGCCTGCACAAACTGACTGAATGGCGGGCCAAGCCCGCCGTCCCGTTTGGCGGCAAATTCCGCATCATAGATTTTCCCCTGTCCAACTGCCTCAATTCCGGCATCCGCCAGATTGGCGTGCTGACACAATACAAGGCTGATTCCCTGATCCGCCACATCCAGCAGGGTTGGGGTTTCCTCCGGGCTGAACTGAGCGAATTTGTCGATATCCTGCCTGCCCAGCAACGTCTGCAGGAAACCTGGTACGCCGGCACGGCAGATGCCGTGTATCAGAATATTGACATTTTCCGCCAGCGGGATCCGGAATACATTTTGATCCTTGCCGGTGATCATGTTTACAAAATGGATTACGGACTGATGATCGCGCACCATGTCGAAAACAAGGCTGACCTGACCATCGGCTGCATGGAGGTACCGATTGAGGAGGCCAAGGCATTCGGGGTGATGCACGTGGATGAAAACAAGCGGGTGGTTGATTTTGTCGAAAAACCGGAAAATCCACCGCCCATGCCCAACCGGCCTGATCATGCCCTGGCTTCCATGGGTATCTATGTGTTCAATACGGCATTTCTTTTTGAGCAACTCATCAAGGACGCTGACACCCCCGGCTCCAGTCACGATTTCGGCAAGGACATCATTCCCTCGGTCATCCGCAAATATCGGGTATTTGCTTACCCGTTCCGTGACTACCAGAGCGGGGTGCAATCCTACTGGCGTGATGTGGGAACCCTGGATTCCTACTGGGCGGCCAACATGGAGTTGATCGGCATTGATCCCGAACTCAACCTGTACGACAAGGACTGGCCCATCTGGACCTATCAGGCCCAGACACCGCCGGCCAAATTTGTTTTTGATGATGACGACCGCCGGGGTATGGCCGTCGATTCCATGATTTCGGGCGGGTGCATCATCTCCGGCTCTGAAGTACGCCATTCGCTGCTGTTCAGCAACGTCAGGGTCAATTCCTACAGTCGGGTTGAGGATTCGGTCATTCTGCCGGACGTCAACATCGGGCGGCACTGCCGGATTACCAGGGCCGTCGTCGACAAGGGATGCCACCTTCCGCCCAACACGGTCATCGGCGAAAACCCGGAAGAGGATCGCAAGCGATTTTATGTCAGCCCCAGTGGTATCGTGCTGGTGACGCCAGACGCCCTGGGTCAACGACTCCACTACGCCCGTTGAGAGGGATAGCATGGTAACTACCGTACACAGCATACTGACCAGGCGGCAAACCGGTGTTTTGTTGCACATTACCTCCCTGCCCGGCCAACCGGATCAGGGCGATCTGGGCAGGGATGCCTACCGCTTTGTCGACTTGCTGGCGGCGGGTGGCGTAAGTGTCTGGCAGGTTCTGCCCATAGGCCCGACCCACTCCGACAACTCGCCGTATCAGTGCCTCTCGGCCCATGCCGGCAACCCCCTGTTCATTGATCTGGACTGGCTGGTTGAGCAGGGCTGGCTGGCAACGGATGACATCGCCCCGGAGACCACTACCGGTTCCGCTTACCGCAGACCCTGTCTGAGAAAAGCCGGTGCCGCTTTCCGCAAGGACAGCCGCCACCCGCTTCAGGCGGCCTACCGCAAGTTTTGCAAAACCCAGGAATCCTGGCTGGCCGACTTCGCCCTGTTTACAGCCTTGCGCGAACATCACGGCCACACCGCCTGGCAAACCTGGCCAGAAGAACTGCGCGACCGCGAACCGGAAGCCCTTGCCCGGTTCCGGCGCAAACTGGCCACCCCGATCAGTAACGTCAAGTTTGAGCAATTCGTCTTTGCCCACCAGTGGAATGCCCTGCGGCAATACGCCAATGACCGCCACATCATCCTGTTCGGGGATGTTCCCATTTTTGTTTCGGACGACAGTGCCGACGTCTGGGCGGCACGGCGTAATTTCAACCTGCGCGAGGACGGTTATCCCCGGGTCGTAGCCGGGGTTCCGCCGGACTACTTCTCCGCCACCGGGCAACGCTGGGGCAACCCCCACTATGACTGGGACGCCATGCAGGCAGATGGTTTTGAGTGGTGGGTTAACCGGTTCCGCAGTCAGTTAGCCCTGCATGACTGGCTCAGGATTGATCACTTTCGCGGGCTGGAGGCCTACTGGGAAATTCCAGCCGAATCGGACACCGCCATGGAGGGTCGCTGGGTCAAGGCACCGGGTGGGGAGTTGCTCGAAACCGTCTTCAACACATTGAACGGAGCCGGTTTACCTCTGGTCGCAGAAAACCTGGGCATCATCACCCCGGAAGTGGAGGCTCTCAGGGCACGGTTTGACCTGCCCGGCATGCTGATTCTGCAATTTGCGTTTGACAGCGACGATTCCAACCCGTACCTGCCCTGGAATCACACTGAAAACAACGTCGTCTACACCGGAACCCACGACAACGATACGACCTTGTCCTGGTACCAAAATCTGGAACCCGACATGCAGCGGCAGGTACTGGAGCGGATTGGTCACTTCCTGAATCGGCCCGTACAGGAGTCTGACATGCCGGAAGCCCTGAACGAATGTGCCCTGGCTTCCCCGGCGCGTCTGGCCATATTGCCAATGCAGGATATTCTGGGGCAGGGGCAAGGGCATCGCATGAACACGCCAGGTACTTGCACCGGTAACTGGTCATGGCGGTTTGACTGGAGCCAGGTCAGTCACGACCTGGGGACTCGTCTGCGCGAGCAAATCGGGCGATATGATCGCAGTTGAGGAACAAGCCCGGCGAGTCCGGGCTTGTTGGCGTGTCAGGGGATGTGCAGGTTCTCCAGAATGGCATTCCACTCTTCAGGCAACTGGGCACGGATTTTCTTCATCTCGCCCTCGTCAACAGCCTCTTCCATTACATTAAGTACCACGCGGGCGTGGAAGATGGCGACGGACACCTCCCGTCCTTCCCGCTCAGCCACCCGTTGGTAAAAATCCTCCACGGCAAAGCGACCATGATAGGGCGGCGTACGCAAAAAGTGGCCTATTTCCAGCGGTAATTGCGCGGCCAGATTGTCGGCACTGCCGCCGTACAGACGCTCTCCAAAGGTCTCCAGGGTGGCACGGGTGGCGCGAACGGCTTCTTCCTGTGAAGCCATTCGGCCACGGTGCTGAACCTGTCCCAAAAAATCCTCATACTTCATGTTGTTTCCTCCCGGGTTGTTCATTATGGCAGCGCGAATGATGCCGTTCGGGCTGAAAAAAACCCATACGTGGGTTGACCTAATGGCGAGTGGCGCGGCCATCCTGGCTGCGGTGAATGGTGAATGGTGAATGGTGAATGGTGAATGGTGAGGGGTGAGGGGTGTGGGGTGAGTGGCGCGGCCATCCTGGCTGCGGTGAATGGTGAGGGGCGAGTGGACGTTCCCCCCTG
>CAIVXW010000143.1 GCA_903910005.1 uncultured Methylococcaceae bacterium | reverse complement strand
CGCACTGATGGGGCTGACGGGGCTGGCGATGATCGCTCCCGAGGGGATTGCCGCAGTGAGCTGGAACGTCATCCAGCCCTGCCTGGCTCCCTTCATCTTTAGCGGCTTTGCCGTGCTGCATGTCTGGCTGGGCGGGCGCAGTTTCTGGTTGCAGGGCATCTACGTACTGCTGTTGATCGTTCCCTACATCCTGTTGCCGATCCTGTTGCTCGGGTTCACCGATACCCTGCTGAATCTGCGCCAGCGCACGGGAACACGCTGAATTGGCCCGGGCAGTGCTGCGGGCTTCAACAACAAGCAAAAAATTTCACTATTTGAGGTATTGAACCTTGGAAATCATTCTTCTGGAAAAAGTAACAAATCTGGGCAATCTGGGTGATAAAGTCACCGTCAAGCCGGGTTATGGTCGTAATTATCTGATTCCCCAGGGCAAGGCGGTGGTTGCAACAGCCGCACGGCTGGCTGAATTTGAACAACGCCGGGCGGATCTGGAAAAGAAAGCCGCCGAACAGGTAGCGGCAGCCCAGGCACGGGCTGCCACCATTGAAGCCCTCAAACTGGTCATCCGGCAAAAGGCCGGTGATGAAGGCCGCCTGTACGGTTCGGTCAGTGCCCGCGACATCGCGGATGCAGCCACCCAGGCCGGGGTGGCCATTGAAAAAAGCGAAGTCCGCCTGCCCACAGGCCCGCTCCGCATTCTGGGTGACTACGAAATCAGGATACAACTGCACGGCGATGTAACCGCCGTACTGGCTCTCAACCTGCAACCGGAATAGTATCCACGGATCGGGAAGTGGCGGACTACCCCGCTTCCCGACCGGTACCGGTCATCCGGTTTTACTCCCTGCATCCGGCCTGTCTGGATTCGATATCTGGTTGAATAATGATCCTGATTGATCCTGGTGCCCGCCATGCGTTTTATCTACACGCTGCTTTTTTATCTCGCACTGCCCCTGGTCATGGCCCGCATGGGGTATCGCTCCATTCGCCTGCCAGCCTATGGCCAGCGCTGGAATGAACGGTTCGCGCTGTACGGCCTGGCCCAACCGCCGATAGAAGGCTCCCTGCTGTGGTTTCATGCCGTATCGGTCGGCGAGGCCGAATCGGCCGTTCCCCTCATCCGGGCCGTCCAGACCGAATACCCGGCCCTTCAGATTCTGGTGACCACCACCACCCCCACCGGCTCTGCCCGGGTGAGCGACACCCTGGGGCAATCGGTACGCCACGTTTATCTTCCTTACGATTTACCGGATTGCGTCGGACGCTTTCTGGCCCGCTTCAAGCCCTGTCTGGGCGTCATCATGGAAACCGAGGTCTGGCCCAATCTCTATGGAGCCTGCCATAAACGAGCCATCCCGCTGGCACTGGTCAATGCCCGTCTGACCGAACGCTCGGCCCGGGGCTATGCCGTGGGCGGCTCGCTGATACGTGACTGTTTCAGGGCCATTGCCCTGTTGGCGGCACAAACACCGTCAGATGCCCAGCGTTACATGGGACTGGGCATGAGTCCCGAGCGTACCGTCATCAGCGGCAACATCAAGTTTGATGCAGAACTCTCTCCCAGTCGTTTGGCAGAAACCCGACAGGCCCGGGAGGTATTGTTCGCTGATCGCCCGGTCTGGATTGCGGGCAGCACCCACCCGGGTGAAGAAGCAGTGATTCTGGCGGCGCACCACCTGTTGTTGCAGCGTCATCCCGATCTGGTGTTGATACTGGCTCCGCGTCACCCGGAGCGGATGAATTCCGTAGCCAACCTCATCAAGGGCCGGGGGTTATCCATGAGTCGCCGCAGCGAGATCAGCGACCGTCCCGTGGACAAACAGGTTTATCTGGTCGATACCCTGGGCGAACTCAAATTTCTCTACGCCACGGCCGATGTAGCCTTCGTCGGCGGCAGCCTGGTTCCCGTCGGCGGACACAACATGCTGGAACCCGCCGCCATCGGCCTGCCGATACTGTTTGGCCCCCACGTGCATAATTTCAGGGAAATCGCAGACCGTCTACAGGAGTGCGGAGCCGGTGCCCTGGTTACGACGGCTGCCCAACTGACTGAACAACTCCACGGCCTGATCACCGACCCGCTCCTGCGTACCCGCCGGGGCATACAGGCCCAGGCATTCGTTAATGCCAATCAGGGGGCTGCCCGTCGGGTACTCGAACAACTATACCCCCTGATAGACGCAGGTATCATCAAGACAGGCCGACAACACTGAGATCGGCGTACTGGTTTAGTCCGTGAGGTTCCATCGTGGCAGGTTACCATCATCACTCCCACCCGCCTGCGGGTAATCAGGCCATACAACTGCGACTGGGCGTAGCCATCCTGCTGACCCTGATCCTGGTTGTGGCAGAAATCATGACCGGCCTGCTTGCAAACAGCCTGGCCCTGCTGACGGATGCCCTGCACAATTTCACCGACATAGCGGCACTGCTGCTGACGGCCTTTGCCCTCCGGCTGGAGCAGCGTCCGGCCCATGCCGGCAAAACATTCGGCTATCATCGGGTCGGTATTCTGGCCGCCCTGGTCAATGCAACCACCCTCGGCTTGATGGCATTCGGCATTTTCCACGAGGCCTGGCAGCGTTTTCTGGCTCCTCCACCGGTCGACTCCACCCTGTTGATGGCAATGGGGGCCGTTGCCTTTGGTGTCAACCTGTTTACTGCCTGGCTGATCGGCCACGGCTCCAGCGAAGACATCAACCTGCACAGTGCCTTTCTGCATCTGCTGGGAGATGCCTTTTCCACGCTGGGGGCGGTTGTGGCCGGCTTCTGTATCCGCCTGACCGGATACGCCTGGCTGGATCCGGCGGTTAGCCTGCTGATTGGCTGCCTCATCCTCTGGAATGCCGGGCTGATCGTGCGGGAAACCCTCGACATCCTGATGGAAAGCACCCCGGATGATGTCGAGGTCAGCACCCTGATTCGGGACATTCTGCAGATTGACGGCATCCGGGGCGTACACCATCTGCACGTATGGAGCCTGTCCAGACGCCTGCGACTGCTGACGGCGCATGTTGTGGTCGATGACATGCCCATCAGCCAGGCCACCCGGATACGCCGCCAGGTACAGCAAATCGTTGAACAGGGGCATGGCATCACCCGCTGCACCCTGCAACTTGAACACACGGGATGCGAACCCGACAGCCTCTACATTGACATGAAGCAGCCCACACCCCATGCCCACCCGCACCATGAAACACCGCACTCGCATCACGCCTGACCGGCACCCGGCTTCCACCCGTTGCGGCATGGTTCTGAAATTGCTGCAAATTCTGCTGATGACACTGCTGGCATGCGTGGCTCGGGCCGGAGAGCTACCGGTTGCCGTATTCAAAATTGGCGTCCTGCCGTTTGGCACATTGAACTGGGAACTTCATGCCCTGCAAAGCGAGGCACTGGATAAACAGCATCAGGTACGCATCGAAACCGTACCGGTTGCAACCGCCGAAGCCGGAAAGGTGGCTTTGCTCGGGGGGCGGGTTGATCTCATCGTTTCCGACTGGTTCTGGGTTGCCAGTCAACGCCTGCAAAACCGGAACATGCAGTTTTACCCGTATTCGACTACCCAGGGAGCCTTGCTGGTTCCGGCGGATTCCCCCATTCGCCAACCGGGTGACCTGGCCGGCCGCAAACTGGGAGTGGCAGGCGGCGGTCTGGATAAAAACTGGCTGTTGCTCAGGGCTTTTGTGCGTAAAACCACCGGGCAGGAACTGGAACGGATCACCACCCCGGTATTCGCTGCCCCGCCTTTGCTCAACCAGCAACTCAGTCAGGGACGTCTGGATGCCGTGCTTAATTACTGGAATTTTGCCGCCAAACTGGAAGCCTCAGGCTACAAAACCCTGCTGGATGGAACTACCCTGTTGCAGGAACTGGGATTTCCCGCCACACTTCCCAGCCTGGGTTATGTATTCAGCGAATCATTCGCGGCCAGTCAGGCGCAGAGCCTGAATCGTCTGTTTGATGCCCTGCAGCAGGCCAGAAACCTGATCTGCGAACGCGATGAAAGCTGGAGCCAGGTGGTTCAACTTACCGAAGAGCAGGATCCGGCGGTTCAGCAGCGTCTCAGAACCCGCTATTGTGGCGGACGTATCCAGCATTTTGGCCAGACTGAACAGAAGGCCGCCGCCGACCTGTATGCCCTGCTGCATCCGGCCACACCCCGCTTGCCACCGGGGGTTTTCTGGCAGGGAGGCCGCTGAACCAGCCCCCTGCTGACCCAACTCCAGACAGGATTCCATGCGGTGAAATCAATCATGTACAAAAAAGCATTGTTGAGCGGGGCGTTACTGATGGCGGCAGGTCTGATCTATCCGCTGTGGATCAAGCCGGTGGGTTCGGCGACTCCCCATGCAGAATCAGGCTCCGGTCAGCCCGGCAGCGTCCCTCGTCCGCCTTATCTGCTTGAGCTGCATTTCACCCGGCTTCCGCACTATCACATTACCCACTGGGCACAGCCTCAGCGCATCTATATTGATCTGGACGACACCCCCATGACCCGGGGGATTGCCCAGCCAGCCGGCACCGAAACCCTGATAACCGGCATCAGTTTCGCGCCGCCCAAAGTCGGCAACCAGCATCGGGTGCAAATAGATTTCAGCGCACCGGTGCAATTCAAGGTTCGCACCCGGTCAGCCGGTCAGCAGGTCAACCTGATTCTGGAACTGACCCCCCGGGTGGATGCCCCGATCAAGTCAATTGCGGCTCCCCCCCTTCCCAAACCGGTCAACACCATCAAAGCCGCCAGCCCGCCCCTTCAGCCTGCCCCGCCACCTCCCGGGCAGGATCGGGGCCGACACCACTGGATTATTGCCATTGATGCCGGCCACGGTGGCAAGGACACCGGTGCCCTGGGACCCACCGGTATCCAGGAAAAGGACGTGGTGCTGGCCATTGCCCGCAGGCTGGCTGATTTTGTTCGGGCCGAGCCGGACATGAAGCCGGTGATGATCCGGACGGGGGATCAGTTCGTCGATCTGCGTCAGCGGGTCACGACTGCCCGCGATGCCAAAGCCGATCTGTTTGTATCGCTCCATGCCGATGCCTACATCAACGATCAGGCCCGGGGTTCTTCCGTGTTTACCCTGTCCGACCGAGGTGCGACCAGTGAAGCTGCCCGCTGGCTGGCAGACCGCGAGAATGCCGCCCTGGTTGGAGGGGTCAAACTGGGCGGCGATGATCCAACCCTGGCCTCCGTACTGCTTGATTTATCCCAGGATGCCACGCTTGATGCCAGCGACCGGGTTGCCGACAAAATTTTGCACGAACTCAAAAAAGGCTTTCACGTACATCATCAGGCGATTCAGAAAGCCGGTTTCGTGGTACTCAAATCGCCCGATATTCCCTCGCTTCTGGTCGAAACCGCCTTCATCTCCAATCCGGAAGAAGAACTCAACCTCATCAGCCCCGGGCATCAAACCCAGATTGCCCGGGCCTTGTTCAAGGGAATACGGGCCAGTTTCAGCCGCCTGGGCCACTCATCGTCACTGGCCAGTGTCGATGCCGACAGTGAGCGCAAATGACAGCGATCCCCGGGCGGCCAGGTGAAAGGCTGCCCCGTCCCGCAACAGGGTTTCGTGCCACCAAACCCTGAATGATTTGTCAAAACTGTCGAGGTTGAGCAGGTGCAGATGGCGGTGTCCTGCGGCATTGACGGTAGTGGTCAGGAAAATTCCTCCTTCCGTACAGTCATGCCGCAAAACCGGACTGACGCCGAGCCGCTCCATCGCCATCCGGAAAAATGCCACGTCACACGGATACGCCGTCGCCACGACGGTGGCCCGGCCCGATCCGGCCGTCGTCTCGAAAGCGGCGATGGCACCGGTGTCATGCAGTCGCAGTAACGGCTTCAGGGTCTCGCCGACAAAGCATTGGGCAAAATGGGTACGCACCGTCGCGCCCGGTTTGGCCCAACCGACCCGGATCAGCGAGAGATACACGCCCTCGCCCGAATGGCGGGCTTCCAGCGGCACGGCCCCCAGACAACGGGCCAGCCGCTCGCAGGGTTGGGCCTCCAGATCGTAAAGAGGCACTTCCCCGTACAGCAGCAACCGCCCGCCCGCTTCCAGCCATTGGGCCAGTTTGTCCTGGAGATCGGCATCCATATAGCGGGCAGAGGGCAGAACCAGCACCCCATCGCCCCACTGTTCCGGCGGGGTATTCTGTATGTCGAGGGCACCGTAGCGGTAACCGGCGAGCAGCAAGGCACGCAGCGGGCTTTCCCAGACTCCGTAGGCCCGATTGGCCTGCAGGTTGTCGATCAGGCGGCGCAGCCGGGTGCTGGCAGGGTGGCAAAATTCGGTCATGTAATAATCGGGAATGAAGCCAACCCGGATATCATCCCATTCTTCCCGGCTGGTAGCCCATTCTGCCGCCTGACGGGCGGCCTCGTTGACAGCCCGCACCATCCAGGCAAATACGTGGCTCAGGCTGCCATCCGCCTTGACCGGCGCGGCGACCCCGTGACACTCGCCGGTAATGGCAATACGGTCATCGCCATCGCCCGGTGCCGGTTCGACCAGATAATTGTAACCGCCACTGAACAGGTAAAAATTGATCAGGCGATGCCCCTGGGCCAGGCTCATCCTCAGCTTGAGTTCCAGTGCCTGCGGATCAAGCCGGTTACCCTGCATGGCACCGTAGTCACCGTCGCCGCATTCAAACTCCAGACTGCACAGGGGTTGATCGGGGCGTTGGCTGGCAGCGGTGAAGGCATTGCACAGGTACAAATCCTGAAAATTGTCGTGGGTCAGATTGCCCAGATAATAATCGGTACCGGCCAGATAGGTTGCAGAGGCCGTATAGGTTTCATACAACTGGCTGATACCGACCGGATAGGTAAACCCGCGCCCGCCGCCGGTGCCGTGAATGTTGATGAACAGCGGAACCGCCTGAATGCCGTGGCGTTCGGCTTCAAGCCGCAGATGGTCGGCATAACGGGCATGTCGCTGGCGCATGTAATGGCCAAGATCACGCCACCAGCGAATCTCCCACGAATCCTGCGGACTTCTCAGGGCGGTGCGGTAGCGGAGCGGAATGTCCAGACTGAAGGGATAGCGCGTCCTGAGGGCAGAAGGCTCATGGCGTGATTTGAGCCAGGCGACACAATCATCCAGTAATTGATCGGTCAAATCCGGCGTATTGCTGCACCAGGACAACATGCCCATCTCATTGTCGAGTTGAACGCCAATCACGTTGCCACCCCGGGGTTGCAGACGCGATGCCAGCAGTGGCATGACGGCGGCGTACCAGCGGTCAACGGCTGCCAGAAAGCGGGGAGCCAGATAGTCGACCGTGCGGGTCGTAGCCGGTTGGCCGTCCCAACCCACCGGGATGATTTCCGGGAAGGCGGTGTACAACCACCAGGGCAATCCCTCGTTTTTCATCTCCGCCATGACAAAAGGCCCGGGGCGGGCGATGAACCACAGCCCATTGGCCTGACACAGATCAATGAATGCCGCCAAATCCAGTTCCGGGCGGGAATGCCCGGTCAGATCAATCCGGCCCTGCACCGGTTCATGGCACAGCCAGGGAATGTAGGACGACACGGTGTTGCAGCCCACCTGCCGCAACCGATCCAGACGCGCCTGCCAGGCATCGCGGGGGACGCGGAAATAATGGATTTCACCGGACAGAATCAGAACCGGCTGACCGTCCAGCAGCAGTTGTTTGTTTTGGTAGGTAATCATGAGTGTTTACAGGAATAACCGCCATTCCGCATCCCTCACCCGGAATTGGCATATAAAGCGACATAGCGGTCGCCGAGCAGTGTGAGGAGGGCTTTTTGGGCTGTGGTCAGTCCGTG